>CAYRIE010000121.1:0-5346 GCA_964424215.1 uncultured Pseudobdellovibrionaceae bacterium | reverse complement strand
CGCCTGTTACAGCCCCATGGGGACGGAGCCCCAGCTGCCTGTTGACCTTTACACGGGCCAGCTCAAAGAGGATCTGTGGCGGGTATGGAAGAGCCAGGATCCTGTTGTATTTTTACCGCAGCGCGCTGCCAATTTAGAGCGCCTTAAAGGCCTTTATATTGACGTTGGCTCTTACGACCAGTTTTTTCTATATTTTGGCTGCAGGCAGCTCGACAACTGGCTGAAGAGTTCACATATTGAGTACGCCTACACGGAGTTTGCCGGAAACCATTTTGACCTTTCCGAGCGACGCCCTGAAATCATGGATTGGTTTTTCCATCGGCTTCAAACGTAGGTGAGTTTTAACAAGGAGTTTCTTTTCTTATATGGACCCAGATAGTTGGCTCCCACTGATCTCACAGCTTCCCGATACATTTGAATTTTCCGAACAACCTGACTACCTCGAAGACAGCCTCGACACGCTTGAGTCGGCGCTTCACGAGCCGCAAATTCCTCAAAAGAAGAATTTGCTCGCTTATGCCGTTCCCAAGTTGAGCGAAGGCGGGGTTTGCTCTCTGCCCGTGCAAATGGAAGAGGGAGAGTTTTCGCTGGAGCCCTTCTTTGAAGGACTCACAACTGCAGAGCTGGCCCCCTTGTACTCTGTGGCCGCTTGGCTCAAAGAAGTCACCGAGGCAGATTGGGCCGGAGTTTACGGCGTCTATGATGGACCCCACCTTTCGGTGATGGGTGAGGATCATCCGCCGGTGCTTCTTAAAGTGGCCTACGATGGTAAGCCCTCAAGGCCTTGGTTTCCGCTTTCCAGCAAGTTTGCAGAACGCAGTAACAATGTGAGGGCGGTTCTTTCGGAAAACATCCTGTTGGTCGATGACGTGAAGGCTCACCTGGCCGGCGGCGGCTCGTACTATGAGTGCGATCCCCTGGTGCAATCTGAGCTTTGTTTTCCTTTGGTCCATCAGGGCAAAATGGTGGGCCTCATTGATCTAGAGGGTCTTTTTAAACACCAGTTTAAAGAAAAAGACATTTGGCTCACGGGCCTAGCAGCTCAAAAGCTTGCGCCCTTGCTGGTGAATCTACCGTGGCAGAAGAGAGCTACTGGCACTCAGCCCAAACGGATTCAGCGGCATGCAGAGGTGGTTGAAAGTGCCAGCGAGCTGGAGCGCTAACGAGCCCTAGAGGCGCCCTCGCCTCTTAGGTCATGGGCAGCTTCCAGGATTCCGCGTTCATTTAGAAAAACGCCGTACACTCTGGCGATATTCATTTCCCCCAGTTTGTGGCCTTTGGCTTCAAGCGCCTCCCGAACTTCCGGAGCAAAGCGCCGGGGCTCGGTGTAGAGCGTGTCGGGTAAGAACTGGTGGTGCACTCTCGGCGCCTGAATGGCTTCATCGATATTCCAACCGAGCAAAAGCACGCGGTAAAGAACCTGCATAACGCCGTTGATGATACGCGGTCCGCCCGGCGCGCCCACACTCATCACGGGCTTATCTTCTTTAAGGACCAGAGTGGGGGACATGGAGCTTAAGGGCCTTTTGCCGCCTTCTACCTTGTTGGCGTCGCCTTGGATCAGGCCAAAAAGGTTCAGGACTCCCGACTGGGTCGTAAAATCGTCCATCTCGTTGTTCAGGGCGATGCCGTACTTTTCTGTCACCACGCCCGAGCCGTACAGACCGTTGAGGGTGATGGTCATAGAGACCGCTCCGCGATCTTTAGTTAACACGGAAAGGTGAGTGGTCTCGGTGGGCTCCTCTTCCATGGACTGCTTGTAGCGCTCCAGCGGAATGGCTGCGGGCAGCTCTACTTTTTTATCGGGATCAAATTTTTCCACCATGGCGGCAAGGGCTAGGTCTCCAAGGAGGGGCCGAACTTCCGCCTGATGAAAGCCAGGATCAGCTAGCTCGCTGCGGCCCCTAAAAACAAAGCGCTGAATTTCCCCCAGCATATGAAACTCATCTGCACCCAGGGGCTTAAGCTCTGTGATCTTCATGGACTGCATCAGAGAGAAGGCCGCCTGAATCAACTGGCCGCCACTTGAGGGTTGGGGCATCAGGGCCAGCTGGTAGTCTCCAACCTGAGTCAACAGGGGGTTTCGCCAAATGGGTTTGTAGTCTTTCAGATCTTTAAGGGTCATCTCCCCGCCAAGATCCGTGACGGCCTTAATGATGTCTCTGGCGACAGCTCCTTCATAAAAGCTCACAGCGCCTCGGTTGCGCATCTCTCGGAGCACGCGGGCCAGGCCTGGCTGTATCAAAAGGTCGCCCGGTAAGTAGAGCTGCTCGTCTTTTTTAAAGAAGTGCTTCTTACCTGCGGGACTCATCCGTGCGTGGGCCATTTGAGTCAGCCGGGACCACTCACCACTCACAGTGAAACCCTTTTCGGCCAACTTTAAAGCTGCGCCGAACAGCCGGGACCAGTGAAGCTTTCCGTACTTTGAATGCATTTCAAAAAGCCCTGCAGGAAGTCCCGGCACCCCCACGGCCTTGCCGCCAAAACGGGAAGCCTGGGGAGGTAAGGAGACAAAGTACTCCTCGTGAGTGATCTTGGGTGCGACTTCTCTGAAATCAATGGCTCTTGTCTGATCGCCCATCGACAAAATCGCAAAGCCCCCCCCACCTAAGGCGGCAAAATAGGGGCTCGTGACCGAAAGGACCAAAACCGCGGCTACGGCGGCGTCCACGGCGTTACCTCCCATGTCATAGATCTCAAGAGCGGCATCCACGGCATGGGGGCTCGGCCCCGAAACCGCAATCTTTTGACCCTCGGCTGGAACGCCCCATGAGAGGCCAGGTGCCTGTGTTAGACACCACAATAGGAGTGTGAGAATCACCCGGTGAGGAGAGAACATTCGCTGCAACCTTTGGCTGGAAAAGGCTCTTGTAACCCGAATCGGGGCAAACGCCAAAGATTCCTACCCCGGTTTGTTGATATTTTATTGTTCCCTGAGGTGTTGCAAGGTATCTGGTGGCCATGAGGAAAGACCTTGCGCGCCACAGACTCAGTCTGACTCGGAATATCCCCTATCCGAACCCTTATATTGACCTGATGCTAGGTGAGTTTGCTTCGTGGACTCGGACCGAAGAGTCGGCCCTGGCCCATAAAGGTGCCTGGCGATCTGACGTGTTTGGTGTCTCCGAAGAGACGCCGCTGGATCTGGAAATTGGCACCGGCAACGGGTTTCACTTTGGTCACCACTGCCTGAACCATCCGGACAGGGTGGTTGTGGGTTTGGAAATTAAGTTTAAGCCCCTGGTGCAAAGCATTCGGCGGGTGGTGCAGGCTGGAAAAAGCAACGGCTGCATGGTTCGCTTTCACGCAGGCTCTCTTGAGCAAATCTTTGGGCCCCAAGAGCTCGACAATGTCTATCTTCACTTTCCCGATCCGTGGCCAAAGAAGAGACACTTTAAAAATCGTCTTATCCAGAATGAGTTTTTAGCTCAGATTTATCAGCTCCAAAAAACGGGCTCATTTTTTGAGTTCAAAACCGACTCGCGAGATTATTTCGAGTGGGCCCTAGAGAAAATGAAGACTAGCCCCTACGAAATCGAATTCTCCTCACGGGACCTGCACAACTCCGAAAAAGCAGACACCAACTTCATCACCCAGTTTGAGTCTCTGTTTTTGCGCAAGGGTCAGCCCATTTTTTACGCCCTCCTTAGAAAAGCTCATTAGTGCCAGAACTTACATTTGCCGGGGCCAGCAGGCGGAGTGTCGCGGGGGATGATCCTTTGGGGCCACTTCTCTAGCGGAACGGTGGCGGCGTTTTCAAAAACAGGCGGGCTAAAAACTACGTAAGGATCCGTTGGCCATGGGACTAAGGCTCCGAGCCGGCCGCTCAACCAGATTCCTACTGGTAGCACTGCCACCGGGCGCACGGCCCTAGTCTTTATAGTGGAAAAGTCCCCCCAGCAGGGGTAACCGTTCGATACGCCGTTACGAGATTTTAGGGTTATCTCCTGATGGGGAGCGAGCCTGTACAGCTGGCCGGAAGGTCCGGCCGGATAGATGATGGACTCAGAGCCGGGCAGGTGTTGCCAGAGGGGCTGCTGGGGCCCAAGGGATATATCCTGCTGGATCCTGTGAGTCCCGAGCAGATTCACCCTGGCCACATAGTCTTCTAGGATCTTACCGTCAGATACCAAAAGCTCTACTTCAAAAGGGTTGGGGTTGCTCAGGTGGATGTCGATCTCAAAGCTCGCTTCTCCGGCGCGGCGAACGGTGTTCATATGAACGGATACGGTTATGGGAAGGTGCGGGCGTGCGATCTGAAAAACTGGCGAGAACCCATGTGAGTCAAAGATGCGACATCTGAGAACTTGGTGCTTTGAGGGTACGCCGTCGATCTCTTTAAAATAAAGGCTCATCAGCTTTTTAAGGGTGTTGGCTGGGGCTCCCAGGTGCGAAAGGCCCGTGTCTTCGCAGACGATCGTAAGTTCGGGGGTGGTTTCCGGCTCAACGCCTGTCAGCTCAAGGGTGCTGTCAAAATCCTCGGGGAGCCACGGGCCCTCGCCTTCGGCTCCAGCAAGCTTAAAGGTGCCGGCTTTACCGAGGTCCTTTAGGTGAAGGCTCATACCCTTTTGAAGGTTGCTGTTACCGAAGTCGTCCCAAAGCGTAAAGTCTAAGTGGCACTCGAGAAGAGCCTTTGCCGATTCCGGCCGAAGGCTTGAGGGCGGGATCAGGTCACGGCCATAGACTCTCTTTTTCCAAGGAGAGAAAACAACGTGGGTGTGCACGGAATCGTGGCCCGACTCAAGGCACTTTAGCTGCAGCTGGAGTGCATCGGCCCGGGCGGGAGCTGAGCCCTGCGCTAGGGAGAGTTCCATAAAATCGCCGGGGCCAAGAACTGGTGCTTCGGTGCCTTCACTTTGCGCCAAGAGCGTTTCGCCTGAAAAAAATTTCGGTGCGTGCATCAGGGCAGGCTCTTCCTTCTCGGACGGAGCGCAGCCTGCCAGGAAGAATCCGGCAACAAATACGAGGATCGGACGGGCTGGTGCTGACATGAGTGAAACCCCCTTGCTAGAGCTTTCCTGAAGGGATTAGCAACGGCTGTGCCGGGAGCAGGCAGATACAGTGCGTTAATTGCGGAGCAGGCCGGCCCGGGTTGCGCCTGGACCCAGCAGAGTCTGACCATTATAAGTAGGGCAGACCAAGGAGTTCTTATGTCGGAAAGCAAAGTAGAAAAAGTTGTCATCATTGGATCAGGCCCTGCGGGCCTCACAGCTGCCATTTACACCTCCCGAGCTCTGTTAGAGCCTTTGGTCATCGAGGGGGAGGAGGCCGGTGGCCAGCTGATGACTACAACGGATGTTGAAAATTTTCCGGGCTTTCCCGACGGCATCATGGGCCCAGACCTTA
>CAYRIE010000120.1:0-5375 GCA_964424215.1 uncultured Pseudobdellovibrionaceae bacterium | reverse complement strand
TTGCGCCAGCGCTTTGGGATGAGAGGAAAGGTCTGAGGCTTCCTGTTCGGTCATCCACTGAAAGATTTCAAGCAGCTCCCCCGTCTCTGCTCCCAGCGCCATGGCAAGGTTCTTCAACGTATGGAACTGCTCCCAGTCCCGCTCCCTAGCAAACTCATCAAGTTTTTTTTGAAGTGCTTCAATATCAATAGACTTCAAGACGATTACCTCTCTCTGAGCTATTGGCGTAGAGAGGCCTAAGCGACAGTCCGTTACGTCTTATCCCTTACACCTGCCTGCCTGCCTTCCCGCTCCTTTTTAAAACTCTCCGTACCGAACCTGACTCCCCATTAGAGTTTGGGCTAAGTAGTCCCTTAAGCTGCGCCCGGTCGCAACAAGTATCGGCGTACCTTTAGGCGCCGTAGCCGAGGAAGAGCCAGAAGAGCCAGCCCCAGCGTTCTGCAGTTTCACGCTGTTGATCTCTTTGCCTTTGCCGCTCTCTTTCCTGAGGAGAAGTTCCGGGCAGTACCGCGCCGGCTGCCTTGAGATCCTGCGCGATGCTGGTGTTACCGGCCGCCTTCAAAGGGTTCATATTACTGTTGTCAGCTGCGTTGATATCCGCCCTATAGTGAATGAAAAGCTTTACGAGCGCCCGGTTCCCATGAAGCGTTGCCATCAGCACAGGCGTTCGGCCGTCGTAATCGGGGATATTTACATTCGCTCCCGATCGAACAAAAAGCTCTACAAGCTTTTCGTCGTTGAGTTCAGCAGCCCACATCAAGGGCGTGCGGCCTTCATTGTCCCTTGTGTTTAGGTCCGCACGGTTTCTCACCAAAAACTTAATCAGCTCAAAACTGGTTCGGTTCTGAGCATAAAGGGGCGTCTGGCCGCTACGGTCTTTAGCATTGAGGTCGGCCCGTGCAAAAACCAGCCAGTCGATGGCCTTTAAGCGGTTAGGAGATTCAATGTCACTGGCCAGAGCGAAATGAAGAGGTGTGCTGCCATTGTCGTCTTGAGCTGTTACGTCAGCTCCTGAGGCCAAAAGCAAAATAAGAGTCTCAGGAACAGCACCGTTCCATGCTGCCACGTGAAGAGGGGTTCCGCCCGAAGGGATTCTGGCGTTCACGTCAGCCCCCATCTGGATGAGCAGCCGGGCCACTTCTGTGTGTCCATGAGCTGCAGCCCAAAACAGAGGCGTAAAGCCCCGATCATCACGGCTGTCGACGTCAACCTCAGCGCCCATGTACCCCTCAGAAAGCAGAGTGGCCACCTTGTCCAGGTCACCTATCTTGGCAGCTTCAAACAGCTCCCACTCCCCAACGGGTCTTACAAAATCGGGCAAAGAGATGCAGTCTGGAGTGCAATCTTCAGCCCACGCAGGCATTAGGCCCAAGATCACTGCCGAGAACAAAATCAAGTGCTTCATAAACTCCCCCTCGTTTTTGTGTGAATCCCAATTCGTATTGTTTATTTAGGCCCAACACTTGTAAAGGGCTTAAGCTGAACAACTTCCTGCAGCGAAAGCTCAGATCGGCCCTCCAGTGGTTTGACGGGGCTAACTAACGTTGAAGCCAATGAAAAGTGACACCTTGCTTCCGCAAAAGGTAGCAAGGCTCTAACACATGATATGGTGGGAGGTTTCAAGGAGGTCAGATCATGACACCTGCACTGTCTATTCTAGAGCTTGGCAGAGTTAAAATGGATGCAACTCGGAGGGACGCTCTGGAGGAGGCCCTAAAACTTGCGCAGCATGCAGAAAGCCTCGGCATCAAAAGATTTTGGGTGGCCGAACACCACAATATGCCAGCTGTTACTACAGCGGCCTGCTCCGTGGTGATTGGATACATTGCCAGCGGCACAAAAACTATTCGAGTGGGGGCCGGCGGAATCATGCTTCCGAATCATGCGCCGCTCGTGATCGCAGAACAGTTCGGCACGCTCGAAACTCTTTATCCTGGCAGAATTGACTTGGGCCTCGGTAGAGCTCCGGGCACAGATCGAGTCACCATGCGCGCCTTAAGGCGCCAGCCCTCCTCGGCCGAGACCTTTCCTCAGGATGTTCTGGAGCTTCAAGCTTACCTGGCTCCTTTACAGGAGGGCCAAGTCATTGAGGCCGTGCCTGGATCGGGAACGGAAATTCCTCTGTGGATCTTAGGATCTAGTGACTTCGGTGCGCAGCTTGCAGCCCAGCTGAGCCTTCCCTACGGTTTTGCATCCCACTTTGCACCCCAGGCGCTCGATCTTGCTCTAAGCCTTTACCATCAAAACTTTAAGCCTTCTAAGCAGCTTCAGAAACCCTACACGCTAATAGGCGTGAATGTGATTGCAGCAGACACGGACGAAGAGGCCAGAAGGCTTGCAACAAGCCAGCAGATGTCCTTTGCCGACTTTTTGCGAAACCAACGTCTCCCACTTCGTCCACCCATTGACGACATCGAGAGCCACTGGAACGAAAGAGAAAAGCAGTTTGTAGAGCAGATGCTTGAGGTGAGCATTGTCGGCGGGCCCGAAAAAGTTCAGCGCGAGCTGCAGGCCCTCTGGGAGCGCACGCGGGCCGATGAGTTTATGGTGGTCACGGATGTGTTTGATTTTGACAAGCGGGCACGCTCTTTTGACATCCTTGCAGAGGCCGTAAGCCAACTGAAGGTGTAAGGCACTTAATAGCATTACCTCGCGGGGCCCCACTAAAAGGTGCCTGACACAGAAAGCATGCGGGGCCCCACTAAAAGGTGCCTGACACCAAAAGCACGCGGGGCCCCACTAAAAGGTGGCTGACACCGAAAGCACGCGGGGCTGCTGCTAAAAGGTGCCTGACACCAAAAGCAGGGCCAATAGCAGGAACAAAATAGCTGAGGTGACGTTGATGACTCGGATGGGAAGTCGATCTGTGAACTTGTGACCTAGGGCCACAGCCAAGCCATCTGCTGCCAACATTCCAACGGTCGTTCCCAAAGTAACTAAAAGGGGCGCTGCAAACTTAGCTCCGAGGGCTGCTGTGGCGAGCTGGGTTTTGTCGCCCATCTCGGCACAGAAGAACACCACCGTCGTGGTCCAAAAGGGCCCCCACCTGGGTGAGGAGCCGAGCCCATCCATTTTATCAGGGATGAGCATCCAAACTGCAAAAGCTAAAAACGTGGCCGCCAGCACCCATCTTAAGATTTCAGCCGACACCCAGCTTGCAGCCCAAGCGCCCAGGTAGCTCGCAAGGCCGTGGTTGACCAGCGTCGCCACTAAGATTCCCCACATGATGGGAGCTGGGCGCTTAAATTTTGCAGCTAAGAGGAGCGCCAGTAACTGGGTTTTATCGCCCATCTCACTTAAGAAAATAAGAAGAAAAGAACTGCTCAGAATTTCCAAGGGGCACCTCACTGCCGTGAGGTCTTGGAGAAAGGAGACGACACGGCGTTTGTTAAACACCTTATGTCAGTCTCGCCAAAAGCAGCATGGCCGCTTCAATTACGCCGGGCTCTTCGTGCCAGTATGTCGACGTAATTATCTGGTCTTATCCAGATCGACTACTCCCTAACTGCTCAGAACCTATAGAACGCCCGCTCCCTAGTCAAAGGTTTGTTACAAGCTGTGTAAGTTCAACTGTTGGTGTTGAAATGCAGTTAGTGGGGTTTCAAGGCGCATTAAAGGGTGCTATCGATAAAACTACACAATGTATGAGTAATAAAACGATCACAAATCCTTCGATGAAGCAGTGATATTCTTCGCGCAGGATCGATGAGGCTCCATGGTTGAGTTTGACGGAATTACAAAATCTTTTGGCTCGGTGACGATTCTTCGCGACGTCACATTGAAGCTGGCCCCTCACAAAATTCATGTGCTTTTGGGCCAGAGCGGAAGCGGTAAATCCACTTTGATTCGAATTGCAGCAGGGCTGCTTAAGCCAGATTCAGGCACCGCACGCCTTCAAGGCGAATCTGTCACCTCTTACTCGCCCTCTCTGCGAGCTGAGCTTTATGGCTTTATGGTGCAAGAGGGAGGACTGTTCCCCCATCTAACTCTGGAAGATAATGTGCTCTTACCTGCCAAGGTTCACGGTAGTCCCAAGGAAAAAGCCATCGCCCGCATGAAAGAGCTCAGTGAGCTGGTCGCCATTCCAGAAAGGCTTTGGAAAAGATTTCCGCGCCAACTGAGCGGCGGTCAAAGACAACGGGTGGCGCTGATGCGCGCGTTGATTTTGGACCCGCCGATTCTCTTTCTTGATGAGCCTCTGGGCGCGCTGGATCCCATTGTACGCAGCGATTTGCAAAAAGAGCTCAAGCGCATCTTCAAACTGCTTCAAAAAACAGTAGTCATCGTAACGCACGATCTGGCCGAGGCGGGTCACTTTGCTGACACCCTGACTCTTTTAAGGGGTGGGCAAATAGAGCAGCACGGACCATTAACTGAATTTCTGACTCAACCTGCCTCTCAGTTTGTCACCGATTACTTTCGCGCGCAAAGGCCCGCCCCGGTACTTAAAGCCTTGCTCACAGATGACGAGGAGGATGAGACATGAAAATGCTACGGCTCGCTCTGATGATAACTCTCCTAAGCTCCTCTGCTCGGGCCCAGCTGCCCACTCTCACCATCGGCGCTAAAAATTTTCCTGAATCCTATATACTCGCTGAGATTGTGGCGCAGCACCTTGAGGAGACCGGCGAGGTTCGCGTGGTGCGAAAGTTTGGAATGGCAGGTACGGGAATTTTATTCCAAGCTCTTGAGTCTCGTGAGGTGGACGTTTACCCAGAGTACACCGGCACCCTGTCCACGATGATTTTGAAACACTCATCCGCTCTTCCCCTAGGTGAGCTTCGTAGGCAGCTTGGTGAAATGGGTCTTAGAATTTCTGATCCACTGGGCTTTAATAACTCCTACGGCATCTCAATGCGGCAAGATGTGGCCGAGGAGCTAGGGATTGATAAAATTTCGGATCTTGCCAAGCACCCGGACCTCAGGATGACTTTTAGCTATGAATTTATGGAGCGGGAAGATGGCTACCCGGGCCTTATTAGGGCCTACCAGCTGGCTCCCACCAATGTCTCCCGCATGGATCACTCCCTGGTGTATGCCGCCATTGCTGAGGGTAAGACGGACGTGATCGAAATGTACACCACGGACTCCAAAGTTAGAGCGCTGGATTTGGTGATTCTTGAAGATGATTTAGGCTACTTCCCGAAGTACGAGGGCCTTTATCTTTACACCAACGAAGCAGCTCAGAAGTATCCTGCTCTTCCGGAGCTTCTTGCGAATCTTGAAGGAAGCATCTCCCAGGATGAGATGATTGGCCTTAATGGCCTGGTTGAACTCTCTGGTCAAACTTTCGGCGAAGCTGCTGCAACGATGACAGGGCGTGAGACCCCTCAAGCCGTTAGGGATTTGCAGCTGCTCTGGAAGCTCACCAAAGA
>CAYRIE010000119.1:0-5393 GCA_964424215.1 uncultured Pseudobdellovibrionaceae bacterium | reverse complement strand
GTAAGAGAGATGACATCCTCGCCCTGACTTCTAAGTTCTTTGGCGCGAGCCGCCAGCACCAAGGTGGGAGAGGGTTCTAAGTTACGAATCAGATCAGAAATCACGTCACTTTCCTTTCGGGTTGAAACCATCTGAGAGATTTGTCACCGTAGTCCTTTTCATCGAACTGTACCAGGTTCCCGTAGGTTTGTTGAACCATCTCGCGTTGAGCGGTTTCAATGGCGATAAGGCTCTTCGGATGCCACACCGTGGATTTTCCAAGGGCCGTAAGCACGTCATCGGCCATAAGTTTCAAAAAAGGTGGATCGATGAGCACCAGGTCAAAGGGCTCCTCTCTGTAGGATCGCAAAAACTTCACAGCATCGAACCTCTGCACGCGAAAGCCTTGGCGTAGCTCCAGCCGCTCTAAGTTCTGCTTTAGAATCTTAAGGGAAACTGTTGAATCATCCACAAAGTGCACAAAGTCGGCGCCGCGGGAGAGAGCCTCCAGGCCCAAGCTGCCTGTGCCGGAAAAAAGGTCCAGCACCCTGGCGCCCTCAATTTCACCCTGGATTTTGTTAAAAAGGCTTTCCTTAACCCGGTCCGTAGTGGGCCGGATATGGGACGCTTTAAAGCTAACTAGGCTGCGGCCTTTGTACTTTCCAGAAATTATGCGCATAGAGAGGCTCCCTCCTATCACGGAGACGGGGCAAGGGCCAACCTCTCAGCCAGCTTCACCACAGCAAAGATGTCAGAAAAAGGCTTGGCAAGAAAGTGAGCCGCTCGTGCGGTGCCGCCGGTGTGCACCTGTTGATCCCCAGAATAAGCCGACATCAAAATCACGCGCGCTTTGGTATCTTTGATTTCTTCAAGCACCTGGGGCCCAGTGAGGCCCGGCATGATAACGTCCAGCATTACCACATCGGGTGAAAATTCGGGCCAAAGCTTAAGGGCTTCTTCCCCGCTGCTAGCTTCCGCAACCAGATGACCTTGGGACACAAAGGCCCGGCTCAGCGCGCGCCTCACCAGGGGCTCATCATCCACCAGCAGCACCTTCATACCTTCTCCCTAGGAAGCTTGATGGTGAAGGTGGTTCCTTCACCCACCTTCGTGTTCACAGAAATTTTACCACCGAAACTTTCAACCACAGTGCGGCTCATGCTCAAACCCAAACCAGTCCCCTGCCCTTCGGCCTTGGTCGTGTAGAAGGGGTCAAAGATGTGTTGCAAATGTTCGGGTGCAATACCGGCTCCCGTATCTGAAATGGAAAGCTCTACGAATTCATCAGCGTCCCGAATTTCAATGGTAAGCTCCCCAGGCTCGGTCATGGCCTGACAGGCGTTGTTGACCAAGTTGAAGATCACCTGCTGCATCATGTGAGGTTCCACTTGAACCCAGTAATCCTTCTCCCCCAGTTCAATCCGGGTAGAGTGATCGCGCATAGCTGTTTTTAGAAACGAGAGCGTGCTGGAAGTAATTTTTGCCAGCTCTGTTTTAACAATCCGCGATTCTGCCCCTACCTGAGAGAAGTTGAGCAGGCTGCGGATGATCTCCTCGCACCTGTGGACTCCCTGTTCAATCTCCTTTAAATCGGAATGAAGCTGCCCGCCTTCGGGCACCTCTTTAAGTAGCACCTGACAAAGGGAGCGTAGCCCCGTGAGCGGGTTGTTAAGTTCGTGGGCAATGTTGCCAGCGAGTAGACCCACAGCCGACATCTTTTCGTTTTGAATCAGTTGCTGCTGCAGACGGTTACGCTCGGTGGTCTCAGAATAGTAATTCACTCGGTTGGAGGGAGTGGCCTGGCCCGATAGAAAGATCGGGTAGCTTGTGAGCTGAAAGTGGCGCTCCCCCATGCGGATCTGGCGCTCAAGCACCTGTGGCGAGGAGAAATCGCCAGCCAGCGGACAGCCCGGACAGGTGTCATTTCTACCGGCAAACTTCTGGAAGCACTTTTCTCCGGCCACCACTCTCTGAAAACTTCGGTTCGACCTGTCCACGGAAAAGCTGCCATCAACAATGGCTATGGGATCCACAAAATCATCAAAGGTCTTGGCCCACCTGTATGAGGTCAGCTTAAGATAATTTTCCATCAGGACTCGGTCGAGGGCTAGACTCAGCGGTTGAACGCGCTGAGCGAGAAACTCTTGCAGCTGGCTTAAAGCGTGGGGAGTGAGGGAGTGCTCAATGAACAAAACCGGAGAGCCCAGAACGAAGGTTTGCTGAGGAGTCTTCAGAGGAAACACCAACAGCTGGGCGAGGGGCCGGCCCAGAACATTGGCAAGATAAATGCGATCCTCTGCTAAATTGCTGCGAGCAGAGGTAGCGTGGTTCCACTGAGAGGGGACACGCTTTTCTGTGGCCTGCTTTCCTTGAAGAAAGTAAAGAACCGGGCGATTTTCAGAGTCACGAAACCCTAAAATGGGTGGCCGCACACTTGGAAACTTTCTAAAGTCCCTCGAGAGACGATAAAGAATTTCTTCCACGCTGCTAGCAAGTGAGAGCTCGTTGATGAATCTTACCGTGTCCCGCAAAACCTGCAGAGTTTTTTCGGAATTGCCCTTGGAGACCTCTTCCTTGTGGGTTCGTTGATAGACCAATTTCTCAAGGTTGAGGTTGAGCTCTTCGAGCTGAGTGTTCTGATGTCGAATCTTTTTTAGGAGCCGGTAGCGCTCCACGGTATTTTGGTGATGAACGTAGGCCAGATCCAGATCGCGGCGCAGCTCTTCATCACTCCAAGGTTTGCTAATGAACCTGAAGACCGCGGCTCTGTTGATAGCCTCCTCGACGAGCTGATCTGTCGTCCAGGCCGTTAAGATGATTCTTGAGGTGGCCGGACTGACGGCCTTGGCGTACTCTAGCAGCTCAATGCCCGTTCCGCGCTTGAGCCGCTGGTCGGCAACGAGCACAGACAGCTCTCCGGAGCGCAGCTTTTCCCTGGCAACGCTAAGCTCGGTGGTGCCGACAAAATTAAAGGGGACATCTCTCAGAGCGCGCTGAGCTAGATCCAAAACTGCAGGTTCATCATCCACCCACAGCAGCGTGCCCCGGTCTCCTGAGACGTCCTCATGCAAGACTTCCTTAGCTGTCACGTTCTCCCTTAATCCCTATTTTAGTCTCTCTAGGATGAGTGGGCCAGCTCCTATTCTGGCATGGCCCTACTCGCTATACACCCGCTCGCTTTCACCCTCTAGAACTCCTAGACAGTGGGTGAGGAGCTGCCGCTGGACTTTCATATGAGTTAAGAACAGGCGAACCTGATAGAACAAACTCACAGTGGGATGGGGCGACTGGCTGTCGTGCTTGAGTCCAAACCAACCTGCGGCCGTAGAGGTTGGAAAGGGCAAGCGTCTGGTCAAAGTGAAGACCTCTTTCTCGCTGAGAGCACCCTTGCTCTGGTTGAGAAGATTCTCCAGAGCTTCTTGCACGGATGTTAGATTTTGCAGATGAGCATGGAGAAAAAATCGGTGATGAGCTTTCAGATCACGCCGCAAAAGAAAGGCTGAGAATCTAGAGACCGAAGCCACAAAGCTGACCTCGGAGCCTCTGAGATGAAGCGACCAGGTGCTGTAGCGGAAAAGAAAGTCCCATAGCTCGGCCTCAGTTAAATTCTCACCGGGCCAAAGAACCAGCGGGCCACTTTCCACCCTGCAAATCACAGTGCTGCGCTCACCGGCATCTGTCATCATGGCCTTGATCTTCTCGTGCAAAAGCTTTTGGAGCTCAGCTGAAGTGTTCGGAAGAGCCAGAACCTCGCTGCCCTCCGAATAAGGGCCGTCTTCTAAGAGCTCACCCCCAAAATCGGAGAAGAACCAAACGGGCAACCCAGCAGCAGAAGCTTCAGCTGAGGTGACAGGGCAGTCTGTGGCTACCAGGCTGGCCTGAGGTAGCTGAGAAAAAGACGTCAGCTCTCTGAACTCAACTCCGGGCGAGGGCCGATGGGTGGAAAGCTCCGTGCGTTTAAAGGAGTGATAGAGTCGCAAAGTCTCGGGCCAGGCTCTGACCGGCCTTGACTGAGGCGGCAGCTCCTCTATCTCACCGAGCAGGCACTGAAAGATGTCCACACGGTGAAAGACGGGGTACTTTTCGCTCTGCCTTTGAAGCTCCAGGTACCTGAGTGCCTTACCATAAACCACCACGCGGCCATGGTTGGCCTCAAAGAAATAGCCGAACCGTTTGCACGAAGAGTACCGGGCTGCGAGTTTGGCCGCCTTAAGATCTGGATTCAAATTAATAAATACGGTGGGATTTAGCTCAAGCGTTTTAAGGGGTTTTTCCTTCAGGCAGGTCTCCTCCTGAACGCCGGTCAGAAGGTTTCTAGAAGCTTGAGGGGGAGCCATTAGGAGGTGCTGCACTTGAAAACCGCGAATCCTAAGACCGTCCACCAAGTGCTGGCTCAGCCGGATCTGTGCAGGGTTGTTGGTTCCAAGTAGAACGGCTTTCAAACAGAGGCCCCCTCATTTTCAAGGATGGCACCCGACCATCGCCCTTGGGCTCTGATGGATTCGGTGAACTCCTTGATGCCGCTGGCCAGTTGAGATCTCTGCTCAGCAAGCCAGGAACCTGCTGAGTTGCAAAATCTCTCCTCAAAGCTTGTACGGTCCGCCGTACCGCTCACCTGATCCACTAAAGGCACCAGCTGATCCACACGGTGATCCTGACAGGACCACTCTAAGTGAAGTTGAAGGGCCATCTCCCGAGCACCAACGCTTTCAATCGCGGATCGCAGATTGGCATAACCTAAATCATGATCCCCAAGGGAGCGGTGAATCAGAGCCAGGCCAACCCAGGCTTTGCCACTGCGCAGGTCTCGGTAGAGAGCTTCTCTGAAGTGATTCAAGGCTACGTCCAAGCGGTCCTTCTGAATTTCCAGGGTCCCAAAGTTCACGCGAATTTCAACGGACTCGGGCTTCAGCGCATAAGCCTTGTTATAGAACTCTTCGGCCAGACCAAACTCACCGAAGCGGACGTAGATGTTGCCCAGGTTTTTGTAGCACGAATAGAGGCGCTCCTCGTTGGGATCGCACAATTTAAGATAGTTGAGATATTCCGTCAGCGCCTCTTCGTCTTGCCCACTGGCAAAGAGAAGTTCTGCCAGGAGATACTGGCGCTCGTTGAAACGTTCTGAGTTCTGTGCTTGCACATTCATGAGGACCTCCACTCCAAAGTTAAGCAACTAGGGTGCCAACTTGGAGAAGGCCTCAAGCAGCCTTCGGGTGGGGAAGCGTCGGATCTTGGACCCATGCACTTTGACTTGCGTCAACTTTCTGACGCGTCACAGCCCAGACCGATAGGCCTTAAGAACTTTGCGGTTGGCGTGCACGGACTGAAGCTCTCTGATCACCAAGTTTTTCTCGTGATCAATTAAAGAGATCATCTCAAGATCCAGTTGAAGAATCTTTGAGATCAGCTCGTCC
>CAYRIE010000118.1:0-5398 GCA_964424215.1 uncultured Pseudobdellovibrionaceae bacterium | reverse complement strand
GAAATACCTTTGACCCTAGCTTCGGCCAGCCGCTCCTGCCTGGTATTTGAGGTCAACTCGCCCGGGGAAACTAGAACCACTCTCTTTGAGGCGTGAAGAGCTTCAATGAAAGCTGCCCGCGTAAGCTCCACCGCTTCCCCATCCCTCATGGTGCTTGTGTCCTCAAAGGCCTCAACGACGATGCGTTTGAGCGGGCCATGATCTTGGGGAATTTTACTAAAGTCTACGGCCAGAGGCTCCACCCTGCCAGGCTGAGTCTGAAAGGGCAAAACCCCGCAGCCCAAAAGACTGAATACGAAAAGCTGCAGCAGAGGTAATAGTAGATAGGCTCTCACGCCTCTATTTTAGATCTAATTTGCAGTGTGGCACAATCAGCCCAAAGCCTAGAGTGTGGTAAGAACCACCTCAGCCCCGCGCACCTGCTGGACCTTAAAAGGAAATTTAGATGCAGAGGCCATGGACGAGAGCGTCTTTTGCAAATCCTCCACGCCTCCTGAGTAATCCAGTTCAAAGGTGGTGTGGCTTTGCGTGAACCTGCGGTCGCGAACGCTCTTCACTTTGGGATGGGCCCCAAGAGCCGTTTTAATAGCGGTGTACTGCTGATAGTTTCCGAGTCTAGGAAGTGAGACCGCTAAAAGGTTAGCACCGAAAGTGCCGCGCTCCCAGGCCTCCTGAACCTGAACTCCCAAATCTCTGGCCACTTCTTGAAAATGACTGGAAACAAAGTTGCGGACCTGAGCTTCAAACACTCCTGCTTCGGTTTCAAACTCTCTGGCCACCTCAGCCACAGTTCTTCCGTTCGCATTTTGGAAGGCCGTCAGCTGAACCTGGATCACATAAGCACCGATCACTCGTCGACTGTTGGAAATTCCGATCTCGCCGCGAAGTACGATGGAGGCTTCATGGGCATCCCCTGCCTTCATCAAATCGCTTTTGCGAGGACGCTCCGTCAAAAGCCCCCTCGGGATACGGCGGGGATTTTCTACGGACCCGGTGCGCAGATAGTAAAATCCTCGGTCGAAAAACTCCGAGTAGATCATCTTTTCAGCGTCGCGGTAGACCTCGATCAAAAAATCCCTTCCCACCGGAGCCTCATCGATCCACCAGCGGTAAGTCAATGCGTTGACCTTATCGACCACCCCCCACACGGGGAAAATTTTGGCTGGCCCGTCAAGCTCATAGAGCAGCCCCTGGCGCTGCAAAACCTCTTTGAGGTTGGCGTGAGAGAGCCGCACATCCACCTTCATCTTGTACTGTCCTGGTCCCACGGACTGGATGGGTCCTGGGTTGGCCGTCGGGACGTACCTTGCCACCTGATCCAGCACGCGCTGACGAATGGCCGTGCGATTCTGCTGATATCTTTCCTGACCTATCATCTCAATGATGTGATCGGTGGCGACCTTTTCCATGGCCTCGTTGAGAATTTTTGTGCGAGCTGTGCTAGCGTTCGGAGCTTCTACCGTCAGCTCCACAGTGAACGTTGGATCGCTTTGAGCCCAGCTAAGTAAGGGGAGTTGAAAGATAAGGCAAAAGATCCAAAAGATGCGTGAGGTCGTCATGATGTTTAGGAACTCCTTAACTCAATAAAGTCCGTTCGCCCAAAAGTCTGCTGTAAAGACTCAAACAGTTCTGCTTCTACGCGCACGCCTTTTTCGAGTTCCATCTCCACTGTTTGATTCATGTCCGCCAGATCCACCTCCATAATGACGGGTGTCTTTCCAGAGAACTGACTTAGGATTTCATGAAGCTGGGAAAGATTCAAGTTTTGTCCGCCGTCCACATGAAGGCGGACGCTGCTCACCTTAGCGAGCACTTCCTGAAATCTACCCACCTTATCGACGAGAATTTTACATGCATCGCCGTCCTTCTCTAGCGAACCTGCCACTAAAATCGGCTCTTCCAGCTTAAGAAGACTCTCGTAATCTTTAAAGGCGTCAGGGAAAACTACCAGCTCCGCCTGACCCGTTAAATCCTCAAGCGCACCAAAGGCCATCCTCGTGCCTTTTTTTGTGATCACCTCGCGAAGCCCATCCACTAGACCCGCAACAATCACCCGCTTCTTGGCCTCCAGGGTGGGTAGATCACCAATGGGTGCGGTCACCCAGTTGCGGAAAAGATGATCCATACCGTTGAGCGGGTGATCGCTCAGAAAAAAGCCCAGAGTGTCTTTTTCATAAGCCAGCTCAAGCCTTCTGGGCCAGGGACCCACCTCCGTCAGCTCGATGCGCTGAAGAGAATCATCCTCTTCCACCAGGGAAAATAAGCTCCCCTGCCCTACAGCTTTGTCCTTTTGGGCCGTGTCAGCACGCCCTATAAAAAGCGGGTAGTTTTCAAAAAGCTGCGCTCTGTGAATACCGTAATCGTCCAGCGCGCCAGCCTTAATGAGGCACTCTATGGTCTTTCTGTTCACCCTTCTTAAATCCACTGACTCAAAGAACTCTTCTAGAGTTTCAAAGGTTCCGGTGGGCTGATTGGCTCTGGCCTCAACGATAGCTTCCACCGCGCCCTGGCCCACACCTTTAATCCCGCCGAGGCCAAAGTAAACGTCATCACCCCGAACGCTAAACTTGTAATCGGAGTGACTGATGTGAGGCGGCTTCACGTTGATTCCGTTGCGCCGAGCATGCTTGACGTATTTAACGATCTTATCCGTGTCACTCATCTCAGTAGATAAGAGAGCCGCGTAAAACTCGGTCGGATAGTAGTTTTTGAGCCAAGCTGTTTGCGCCGCAATCACGCAGTAAGCAGCGGCGTGGGACTTGTTGAATCCGTACTTGGCAAATTCGGCCATCTGATCAAAAAGCTCTGCGGCTTTTTTCGGATCGTGGTTGTTTTCTGCAGCGCCTTTTAAAAAGCGGGCTTTTTGCGCCTCCATCTCTTCGGCGATTTTCTTACCCATCGCCCGCCTGAGCATATCGGCCTCACCCAGGCTGTAGTTGGCGATCCGCGCGGCGATCAGCTGCACCTGCTCCTGGTAGATGATTACGCCGTAAGTCTCCTGCAAGATGGGCTCAAGCTCTGGGAACTGATACTCGACTTTTTTAGTGCCCAGCTTGCGCGCGGTGTACTCTGGGATCATGTCCATCGGGCCGGGACGGTAAAGCGAGTTGATCGCAACTATGTCCTCAAAGCAGTTGGGGCGGATCTTTTTGATGACATCTGTCATCCCCTCACCCTCAAACTGGAAAATCCCGTGGGTGTCGCCAGCGGACATGATCTCGTAAATGCCGGGATCTTGAAGAGAGATGTGCCGTGTGGTGATTTTTTTGCCGCGGTTGCGCTCGATGAGCCCCAAACAGTCCTGAATATGAGTGAGGGTTTTAAGGCCTAGAAAGTCAAACTTAACTAGCCCGATCTTCTCGGCGTGCTTCATGTCGTACTGAATAACGTTCTCGCCCTCGGCGCCCTTGTAAAGGGGCGCATGATCCACAAGCTTGCCATCAGCGATGATCACTCCGGCCGCATGCACGCCGGCGTGCCGAACCAGACCCTCAATCTTTTGAGCCAGCTCCATCAAGTTGGACACATGGGGGCTTAGCTCCATCTGCTCCCTAAGCCTCGGCTCAAGCTCAAGTGCCTCTTTAAGTGTGATGCCCAGCTTGTCGGGCATGAGTTTGGAGATCACGTCCACATCGGCATAGACCATGCCGAGCACTCTACCTACATCCCGTATAGCAGCCCGGGCCTGAAGTTTTCCGTAGGTGATGATCTGAGAGACCGAGTCCCTGCCGTACTTTTGAGTGACGTACTCGATGACCTCTCCGCGCCGCTCCTGACAAAAGTCGATATCAAAGTCTGGCATGCTCACGCGCTCAGGATTAAGGAACCTTTCAAAAATTAGATTGTAGGGTACCGGATCCAGATCCGTGATCATTAAGGAGTAGGCCACAAGGGAGCCTGCTCCTGATCCCCGCCCGGGGCCTACAGGTATGCCTTGCCCTTTGGCCCAGCTGATAAAGTCCTGCACGATAAGAAAGTAGCCGTTGAACCCCATCTCGTTGATCACTTGAAGTTCAAACTCTAAGCGCTCTAGGTAAGTGGATTTTTGATCAGGGCTGATCTCTTCACCCCGTTCGGCAGCCTCAACGAACCGAGTCTGAAGACCTGCGAGGGCCTTTTCGTGAATCTCCTCTTTTAACGAGCGTCCACCTTCCGTAGGAAAGGTAGGAAGCTGATAAATCGGGTGCCCCGAGGCGTCCTTTAGATGAAACTGAACATCACACCTGCTGGCGACCTCCAGTGTGCGCTCGCACACCCCGGGGTAAGCCGGCATAGCGGCCCTCATCTCTTCAGCTGATTTAAAGTAGAACTGATCTGAGCCAAGCTTAAAGCGCGACTCATCCTTAAGTGTCTTGTTGGTGCCAATGCAAATGAGGGTCTCTTGCGCGAGCTGATCTTCTTTATGAAGATAGTGAACATCGTTAGCGGCTACAGCCGGTAGGCTAAGATCCTCCCCTACCTGCATAAGAAAGGGGTTAAGCTCCCGCCAAAGCGGAACTCCTGTTTCATTAAGCTCCAGATAAAATCTATCTTTAAAGATGTCCTTAAGCTGCTGAATGCGGGTCCTAGCTTCATCCGGTCCCTGGTGCACAAAGGTCTGAGCCACGTCGCCAAAGTAGCCCCCGCTCAATGCGATCAAGTTCTCGCTATATTGGTAAAGGACCTCATCATCCACGCGCGGCTTGTAGTAAAAACCCTCCTGGTAGCCGATCGTGCTGATCTGACACAGGTTGCGGTAACCCTCAATATTCTGAGCTAAAAGCACCAGCCGTTTCAGGTTGCGCTTGGCCGCATGGCGGTCCTCAGATTTTTTGTGGCGGCCTTCTGGAGCCAGATAGACTTCTAACCCGATAAGGGGCTTAACGCCCTGGTCCCTGCAGGCAAAGTAAAACTCCAGGGCTCCAAACATGTTGCCCAGGTCGGTCTGGGCCACAGCAGGCATCTTTAATTCAGCAGCTTTTTGCGCGATGTCCTTAGGCCGACAGGTGGCCTCTAGAAGTGAGTACTGCGAATGCAGATGCAGGTGAACAAATGACAACGCTTACTCCCATTCAATCGTCCCCGGTGGTTTGCTGGTGACATCATACACAACGCGGTTGATTCCCTCCACCTCGTTGGTGATGCGATTGGACACCTGCGCCAGGAATTTGGGCTCTAGCGGAAACCAGTCGGCCGTCATGCCGTCTCGGCTCGTCACGGCGCGCAAACTGGCCACCCAGGCGTAGGTTCTTGCATCCCCTTGGACGCCGACGGTCTTCACCGGCAGCAGCACCACAAAAGCCTGCCAGATGTCGTTATAAATATTATGTTTCATTAATTCGGAGATAAAAATATCGTCGGCTTTTTTTAGAATCTCTAATTTTTCGGGGGTGATCTCACCCAGCACCCGGACCGCAAG
>CAYRIE010000117.1:0-5435 GCA_964424215.1 uncultured Pseudobdellovibrionaceae bacterium | reverse complement strand
CCCCCCGTGAAGAAAGAGAACGGGTTGGCCCTCAGGATTTCCCACCTGCTGGTAGTGCATTTCATGAAGTTCCGAGACTCTTAAAGTTCCGCTACTGAAAGGCGCGGTCAGAGGGTAAAGCTCCACATCGCCTCCCATTAGAGCTTAAGATCTTCCCGAAGGAGGTCGACCTTCTTAAGGATGCGCCGGCGCGTGGATTCCATCTGCCAGTCCGGCTCGAAGTTCACCAAAGTCTTCAGCTGACGGGCGATGGGGTGACCTTGGGCTTGGGGGGTCTTCTCCAGCAACCTGTTCAGATAGGTGTTGGATTTTCGACGAAAGTCGCCAAAATCTTTCACGTTGATGGTTTTGATCTGGATTTTAAATTCGTCAAACGCGTTCACGACTTCCACCTCTACAACCCCTTTTTATCGGCTTGCACACTCCGGATTCACTCCTTAAAATAAGTGAGTGATTAGGAAAATGATCCTCCTTATGTCGTGCTGGAGTTTAGCCTATTTTTCAAGTGAAAAAGCTTTTCCCCAGGATTTCGACGACCGCGATTCAGAGATGGGCTTAGAAACCTTTGGCGACGAAGAGTTTTATCCAGCAGAACCGCTTTTTGAAGTTCCAGATGACAGCGATGACGACAACCGTATGGAGGTGGTCGATCCTCTGCCAGCTCCAGCGCCTCCGCCTATGAATCCGTCTGGTCCTGGCCGTGGCCGCGGTAGATTCAGCCGCCCCAACTTTGGTAGCCCAGGTAATGGCGCAAGCGGCACCTCCCCGCCCAGTTTTCAAGCTCCAGCAGCTCCTTTGGGTAGAAGTGGAGGAGACTCGTTCGGGCGGACCACTTCAGGTGCGGTGCAGTTTCGCAAGACGGGTGAAGAACTCTCCGAAGCAGCAGACCCCCTAAACCAGAAGAAACTTCAGTTAGAGCAGCTCAAAGAGCGCTTTCAACAAACTTTCCGGTAGGAGCATCGAGTTGGTCCTACTTGACCCTCAGAAAGTTCTCACAGAGGCCCTTGAGGGCGATGACTCTATCGCTGCCTTTCACTGCGTACAAGGGGTATCCCTAGCAGAAGTTGGAGTTGTGACGGAGAAGCCTTTGAGTTCAGACCCGTTAAGCTTTTCCCCTCAAGAGGGTAAGAAAGGCGAAGGGTTTTTTGTTTCTCAAGGAGCTGATCCCCTAGGCGAGAGCTGGCTTCAAACCTTTAATCACATTGGCACCGGTCCGCTCAGGCAGGTGAATCAGTGGATTCAAAAATCTGAGAGTCGGGAAAGTCTGCCTGAGAGCAAAGAAGCTTCTGGACACCTGCCATGCGCCTACTGGATGGGTGGATCTGATGAGGATATCGCCTCAGTGCGGGAATTTTTCCCAACCCTACCCCTTGAGAGCCTGGCTCCTTTCAAGGAGCGCTTAGCGCATCACGGAAGCGGGGAGGCTGGCGAGTTTTTCCATGGGCATCAGAGTCAAGTGGCGAGCTTTCATTTGGATCGAACTCACCTTACGGTCACGGAGCTTGTGGGGCCGTGGCAGCAGCAGGCGTCTACGTTTTTATCGTGGGAGCTTCATGAGATTTTAGGCCGCGAGTTTGTTTCGTTTTTAAGATCCAGTGAGCGAGACCGATTTGTCAAAATGCTGGGACTTCTAAAGGCCACTCGCCCCCTGATCAATATGTTTGAACTTGAGAGTGCTTCAGGGGAGAGGTTCTACTGCGAAGTTCTGATGGACGACTTCGTTGAAGGGGGTCAGTCTTTTTATGTAGTACGAGTGAACCGCGAGGTAGGCGCTTTGGAGGATCATCTCACCAGAATTCACCAGCAAAGAGATACTGATTCGAGCTGGCCCAGGTGGCTTATTGTCCCTTGGGATGTTTACGAAAAATACGGTGACCTGGCTGCACTTAGCTCCAAGCTACAAAGCCTCATCAGGCGCCCCTATGGTGCTCCTGATCCTGAACTATGGGTGATAAGTCAGAGCCCTCTGAGCACCGAAAAAATCCAGAGGGTTCTATCGGCCGGCATAAGGGTGTGGGTTAAGCCCCTACCGTTCCGGTTGATGGCGCGCCTTTTTTACCAGGATTTGCACCGTCCCTCTTCACCTGACTTAAATATTCAGTGGAGTCCGCAGGTTCGCCCCCTGTTTCAGAAGCTACGCTTTGATCATGTTCAGGTGAGCAGCTCAGGGTGGACGGGACAAGCACCACTGCCTTTAGAGCTTGGGGAGAGGGTTTGGGTAGGTTCCGTGGAGTCTGAGGTAGCCGGGTGCAAAGAGCTAGCTGACTGCTGGCAAATGCAGTTTTTTTTCCTAGGGTCTGATTAGCCGCCCCTGCTATTAAGTCCAAATAACACGTTGACGCTGATTATTTTAAGTCCCTTTGGGGCGCTTCTTTGGTAAACAGGTGGGACTAGAAAAAAGGAGTAATTTCTATGACGAATTCTGCGATGGATCTTGGCCTCTTAGTAGCACGCCTCGGAGTGGGACTGACGATGCTTTTCGCTCATGGCCTCGCCAAGGTTTCCAACTACGCCATGATTTCCGATCGGTTCGTCAGCTTTATGGGACTTGGACCCACGATGTCTTTGAACCTGGCTATTTTGGGTGAAGTGGGTGGAAGCATTTTAGTGATTGTGGGGCTCTTTAGCCGCATTGGCTCATTTCTTCTGATGAGCACCATGGCAGGGGCACTGATCATGGTTCATTCGGCAGATCCCTTCTCCAAGCAAGAGCTGCCACTGCTTTATTTCATAGTGTTTTTAGCGATCTTCATTTCAGGTCCCGGCAAATACTCGCTTCAGAATCTGTTCAAGATCAATTCCACGTCCAAGTTTCCATTTTTAGCGTGGTTTTTAAAGTAAGCCTCTTCAGCCTGTCTTCTTTGTCAGGGGCTGGATTCTGAGGCTGGGAGCATCCCCGGGGCGCTTTACGGATGGGTGCTCAAGCACTTCGATTTTTAATGGGCCATCGAAAGTGGTGGCCAAATTCCCGTAGGCATCAAAGGCTTGAATCACTACGCGGTGGGGCTGGCCAGCGCGAGGAGGGCCCTCTGAGCGAACTTTAAGGGAAGTGGGCTCTCCGGGTTGCACTTCCAAAGTCAGCGATTCTGTGTGGCGAAGAGTGGGGACGCAGTTTTGGAACTTTAGTGTGTGAGTGCCTGTCTTATGGCACTCAAACAGGTGCTCAGTTCTTGCGCCCTTCAAAGTTACCTGTAAGGGACCTGCACCTTCTTGGTGGATGCTGATGCTGCCGTGAAAATCCGGGCAGGGCTCTCCAAACTCATCAACCACCTGAAATACGATTTTCTTTTCGTCCGTAGCCTTCCAAAGCGAGGGGGCCTCAACTTTAATTTCAAAGGGCTCGCCGCCCTGCACTTTAAGTTCCTCTCGGTGACTGGCTTGATCACCTTCCAGCGCTACCAGGATTTCAAGTTTACCTGGGCGAAGCTCCTCCAGCAGGATCTCCGCTGAGCCGGCTTCAAAGTTAAAGTGCTGATGAAAGAGCTGAGTGTCTACGGTCTCTTCCTCTTGAGGCAAGGAGTAGAGGCCAGACTCTGTCGAGACCAAATGTGAGGTATTTTCCGCAACGTCTGTGTGGGTGATGTCATCGGGTAGAAGGTTAATAAAGCTTTCAGACTCAGACTCAGACTCAGATGGGCTTGATTTTCGCCGCTCCGTTTCGGGGCGTGCCACCGGCGTCTTGCTGTCCTCTTCTTCTTTTAGAAATTCACTCAGAACGAGCCAGTCCTCTACTTCTTCAACGTAGATGTAATCGAGCTCGGAGATTTTCTTATCGGCAAGGCTTTGACGAATGTCCTCAAGAGAGAGTGGACCGAGTTCCGTGCCGTCATGGGAAACATAAAACAGAGTTTGATGCATAAAAAATCCCTCTTTCCTTGCTCCAGTTATCGGAGGATCGGAAGAGGGATTTTAGGAAACAAGGAAGATTAAGGGAGTCCTAGTCCTTGGTGTTAACTAGGCCCAGAGGACGAATTCCAACAGGGAAATCGCTTGCGCCGCCCCCATGGGAGTCATCCCCGGCTGCCTTTTGCAGTGTGGGAGCTGCTTCTGTGGCATAGGATGCTGGCTGCTGCTCTGCAGTTTTGCGAGCGTCGTTAAATCCCATGTAGGGGAGGGACCAAACGATGAGCTGGGTGCGGGATGAAATGTTCATCTTGCGGTAAATATTGGTGAGGTGAAACTTGATAGTTTTTTCGGTCACAAAAAGTTTATCGGCCACCTCTTTGTTGGACAGACCTGTGGAGACCAACTCTGCAACTTCGGCCTCTCTTTTGGACAATCCGTTCCTAATATAAATCTCCTGAATCATAAGGCCCTCCTAGCTTTGGTTGATTCCACCCTTGCAGGATCCGTGGTCCTGCTGGTTTTATCAAGACCCTTCCAGAGGCTAGTCCGGTTAAAGAACAGCCAGATATATTTGGTGCTGCCCCGTAAGGATTTGAAAAGTCAGAGCAAATGCACCTAAGATGATGCAGAACCTATTCTGAGTTGCCGGGGAGCTTGCAGTGAAAAACTCGACTAAGGCAATAATCACAATTTTTATGACTGGTGCGCTTTTGGCAGGCTGTGCCGCCCGAGCGCCCGATAAGATGAGCTGGGAGCGCGTGGAATCTTTGGGAGCTTTACCCGATGGGCTGCCTTGGGCGGACTTCAGTAGAGCGCTCGCGCTTCATGTGGAAACTCTGAAAAAATCCAAACGAGATCTTCGTTTCGGGGCAGAGAAAATCTCCTCATCAGATCTTTCCCGGGCCCTGGCGTGGGCTCTGGCTGAGAGTCAGAAAAGTGAAGATCCACAAGCCAAATTTCTAGAAATTCTTGAGAAGGATTTTTATGGCCAGCGGCTCTCTTTGGCTGGAGCGGCTCGTGCTGCACACTTTGTCACGGGGTACTTTCAGCCGACCTACTCTGCTAGCCGCACCCCCACGGCCCGGCTGACCCAGGCGCTTTACCGCAAGCCCGAGGAGCTAGTGAGCATCGACCTACGAAAGTTTGAAGACGTGTGGCAGGGGGTGAGCTTTCCAAAGCAGGTCAGGGCGCGTGGCAGAGTGGAGAGGGGGCAGGTGATTCCCTACTACTCTCGAGACGAGATCGATGGGGCGGAGGCGCTGTCAGGAAAAAATCTGGAGATTGCCTATTTGGATCCAGTGGATGCCTTTTTTTTGCAGATCCAAGGCTCGGGGCTTTTAGAGTTTGAAGACGGTACGGTTTATTGGGTCGGATACGCCGATCAAAATGGCCATCCCTACTTTGCGGTCGGCCGAAGGCTCAGGGATCATATTTCAGCTGAGAAAATGGGCATGAAAGTCTTAAGAGAGCACATGGGTGCCTTAAGACCCAAGGAGCTTAGACGCTTTTTAGCTCAGAACTCTAGCTACGTTTTTTGCGAAACGCGAGGCCGCCCGTCCCATGGAAGCTACGGCCGTCCCCCCGGGGCC
>CAYRIE010000116.1:3925-5461 GCA_964424215.1 uncultured Pseudobdellovibrionaceae bacterium | reverse complement strand
AATCATGAGCCGCAGCCTACTGCCGAAAAGTTCATTGATTTTCTGTTCCCAAGCACCAAACAGGTTACAGATCAGCTCAGCAGTCCGCCGCCAGCCTAGCCGGCAGGCAGCGGCGCCCCTAGTTTTAAACTTCAGTATCCGACCCCGTGGGTGAGTACATAAGCTAGGCCCAATTGGGAGTAGGCTCTGACCATGGGCCACGAGTTAATATTCTGAACCGTATCGTTGCTCGTGTGAATGTGAGGGTTATGCCGTCCGGGCTCTTCAAAGGGGAAGGCCGCAGGGTACCCATACTTGTGCCATGAGGCGTGATCACTGGAGCCAGCCCACAGAGGCGCAGCGGTCCAGGGTAGCCCTAAATAGGTTTCAGTCAGATACCCCAGTTGAGCGGTCAGGTCCCTGTTCGTTTTATTGCTCACAAGATAAACCCTGTCGAAGCCGTTACGAGAGTAGCCGTTCATATCAAACTGGATCATGGCGTGCACACGCACTTGGTTTTTTCGGTAAGTGTTGGCGATCTCCATGGAACCTACAAGGCCCACCTCTTCTGCGGCGTAGGCGTGAATTTCAATGGTGCGCTCTGGCTGAATTCCGTTGGCCATCAGAACCCTAAAGATCTCTAGGTTGGTAGCCGTTCCGGTGGCATTGTCATCAGCTCCGGGAGCGTACTGACTTCTCTGGCTCGGATTGATGGAATCTAAATGGCTGCCTAAAACAATAACCTCATGATACAGACTCTTTCCAGGAATCCTGACGATCACTGACTTTTGCGGGCTTCTGCTGTGGTCAAATAGATGAACCCCCACATCGGATCGACCTGGGGGAATCAGTTGTCGGTACATTTGGGCGATACGGTCTCCAGCGAGCCTTCCGGTCTCATGGGTGTGATGCCGAGTGCCCCAGCTTTCAAGTTCAGCCACAGTTCTTTGAAGGTTCACAACATCAATTTGTGCCAGCAGCTCAGGGATACCCTGCGAATTAAAGTTCAGCCCGTGGTGGGGGCGCTCGAGGGGATAGGCTGCAGCCAAAGCCACATGGGGAATCGTCACCCCATCGATGAACCGAATCAGGCCGCATCCGCCGGTCAGACGATGCAAATTAAAGGACAGCGCATCTAGGAGACTAGGCTCATGAATCTGCATCACGGCAAATTCACCTTGCTGAAGATGGACCACGTGTCCGTACATGCTTAGGGTTTCATGAAGGCCTTCGCTGCGAAGACCAGCTAAGGTCACCACAAAAAGGTTTTGGCCTTGCTGATAAAAAAGCGGTGTCCTGACAATTCCCCAGTTGTTTTCATAATCCACGATTTGATCGCGAAGAATTCCGCCGGTTTGGATCTCGCTAAGGGGAACCACACGAACCGGCTGCGCCTGTACGGGCGCACTGCTGAACACGAGCAGCGCCATCATCCCAGCAAACGCTGCATATACCTTTGATAGTGACATTGACCCACCTCCCTATGTGCCTAAAAGCCTAGCCGAGCCTAGGGCGCAGTGCCTACTATCTTTTGGTATTGCTAAGCGTCACCAGGGG
>CAYRIE010000116.1:0-3825 GCA_964424215.1 uncultured Pseudobdellovibrionaceae bacterium | reverse complement strand
CGGAGACTGGGGACGGAGCTTGATGGGGGGCGGAGACTGGGGACGGAGCTTGATGGGGGGCGGAGACTGGGGACGGAGCTTGATGAGGCGGAGACTGGGGACGGAGCTTGATGGGGGACGGAGCTTGAATATTAATGGTGGCGAAGGGCGCGGATCAGGTCGCCTTTGGACATCTTGGATCTGCCTTCAAGGCCTACCTCAGAGGCCTTCTCCTTCAGCTCATCAAGGGTCCACTCTTCGTAGGCGGAGCTTTTTCCGCCTTTACGGCCAACAGCCTTCCGCCCCGAAGAGGCGGCGGCGTTGGCGATGCGAGCGGCCTTTTCTTTACCAGTGCCATCCCGCCTGAGCGCTTCATAAAGCTCATCATCTTTGATTTGGGGTCGATCTTTGGTTGCCATTAAAAAAATTTCCTACTAGAGCCTTCCAACGTAGTCGCGGTAAGTGTCCTTAAACCGTCGCGGGATCAGATTGGAGATCATCTCCACACTATTTTTCAGACTGCCCTGACTCTGGAATTCAATCTTGAGTGCTTCAAAGGCACGTCCGAGCTCCTTAGCCTCTTCTTCACTGAAAACATTCTGCGCTACGGAAAAGATCTCAGTTTCCTCTTCCTGAATATGGTGTTCCAGACTGTCCTTAAGCTTCTCAGCCGCCGTGGTCCACTCCACTCCGATCATGGAAAGACCTTGAAGGGTTCTAAGCAGAGCTTCTGCCTGCATATGTTCGCTGTAACCGTGCCGCACTTTTTCTTTAGCCTGAGCCGATTCTCCCTCGCGCAGGGCGTTGTAGAAGATCGCCTCTTCAGCCCGGGCGTGGGGAATCAACAGATCATCAATCTGCCGGAGAAGATCTTTGACGTCTCGGTTCATCTCCGTAGCTTGCACCAGTTCCGACAGGAGTGGTTTGAGCTGATCGTGGTCATTTTTTAAGATTTCATAGATCGTCATGGGGCCTCCTCATTGGATTAGTCCCCACGATAAGACAGGCACAAGCCTGGCGACGTAAACACCGCAAATTGCAAAAAAAATTTAATGATCGGCTCTGAGAAACAGCTCGCGCGCTATGAGCGCATATAGATTATAAGGCCACTCGCCATGCGGCGCTCAGAGTTTGCCCTCTCACTGTGCCTAGAGCCGAATCTTTCATCTCAAACCCTTCCAAGGCGAGCATCACCTTGTGAAGGTCTTCGCTCAGGCGCCAGTTCCAGCCCAAGTACAGGGCGCGGTGGGAGCTGCCTAAGCCCCATGTCAGCGGCAAACTCTCCGCGTAGCGGTCACCAGGTGGCAGGCCCACTCTCAGCCCGTTTGTACTTTCCACCCTAACGACGGCCTCATGAACTTCGCTCAGCTTCATAGATGGCATCAGGTACCAACCCTCAACCGAGGCCGGGCCCGGCTCAGCTAAAAAGACTTCGCCCTGAAGATGAAGTCCGCCTAGTTGAACTTCGCCACCGAAAACTGCCGTGGAGTTAAACTGCCTACCGAAAACACCCTTCTCGTCCCAGCTCTGAAGCCATGTGGCCTGAACCTTGGCGCTTTGGATTTTTAAACCGAGCTGCACGTTGTGAAGATCGCGTGCTGGCTCCCCTGGCGTGTTGGCGTTGGCCTGATCCGTGTAAGTGCCCAGGCCGTAGTAAACAGGTCCCCACTCACCTGCAGCAAAGACACCTGTGAGAGGGCCGGGGGCGGCCGTCAGGTTGTTAATGTAAGAGCGCTCGATGGTCTTAAGAGCTTTGGAGGAGGTGTTCTCTTCAAGGCTTGAAAGCGGTTTATCTAAGCCCACACCGACTTTCAAAACGTCGTACCTTGTCCACTTAAGAAAACCCTTCCTAAGAAGAGGAGAGGAAGACTTTAGAAAATTAGCTTCGATGGCACCTTTCACGTCCTTATGCACCCGAAAGTCCAATCCAAGGCGCACTCTGCGAAGCTCAATGGTGTGAAAATCCACAGCGGAAGAGCCATCGCTGGGCTCAGCCTGCGTCAGAGCTCCCTGAGCTTGAAGACTGCCTGTCCACCTAAGGTCGTAATTATCAGGTGATCTGGGCAGCTCCCGCTTGGGAAAGTGCTCTTTAGACAGCTGCTGAACTTCCTTGAGCAGGCGGTCCAATTTTTGGTGGAGCTCTTCTGGAGTTTCAGCGGCGGCGGCGCCCCCTATCCCCATCATCAGAACGAACAGCAGGCACTGAGTTTTCAGCTTCACATTCATCGCGGCGAGCTCCCTTGGGTGTCTCTTTATTCTTTTCTGAAATATTTGCCAACTCCATTGAATCTAAAACTGCAACGCTACCGGTCGGCTCGAATGTCAGTCCACAAGCTTGCAGTTTTGTGCATAATACCTAGGCATGAGATCTCGGAGCGCGCAAATTCTAACGGCTGTGGCAGCAGCTGCCACGATGGTCTTCGTAGCTGTGGCCTACATGGTCTGGCAGGAGGAGCCCGTTCAGGAGGTCTCCTGCCCTGCAAGGCTAGCGGGGATTGATCTGGGTTCGGGCAGCACGAAGCTGCTCATAGCAGATGTGGATCCTTGCGGGCATGACCTGCACCGCGTGATCCTGCGCGAGTCCACCAAAGTGGATTACAAGCACGATCTAAGTTTTAACGGTGGGTCTTTTTCTGAGGAGATTCGGGCCCGCGGCGTTCAGGTTCTCAAAGATTATTTAGAACTGATTCAAAAGCTCGGAGCTCAAGAGCCCACCGTGCTGGCCACGGAGGCCTTTCGCCAAAGCCATAATGCCGCGGATTTTTTGGAGCAGATGCACACAGAGCTTGGGCTCACACCGCAAATCGTGGATCAAGGCCTTGAAGCTACCTTAAGCTTCTACTCCGCCTTGGCCAGCACGGGAGTGCCCAGAGAGGATGCTGTGGTTTGGGACATTGGGGGCGCGAGCCAGCAGATTTCTTTTTGGGGTTCCCATGGTCTAGAAAGTCGCCTGATTCCCTGGGGCTCAATCAGCTTCAAAGAAAAGGTCTCTGAAGCTTTGGGCAAAAAGGGGCTCTCCCCCAACCCCTTCAGTTGGCCTGAAGTCACCCAGGCTCAGCAGCTGGTACGCACCCGAGCTGAGTTTCCTAGAGCCGGTAAAACGGTGCTGGGTGTAGGCGGAGTCTTCCAAAAGAGTCTTCTCAGCCGCCTAGAAGCCTCGCCGATTCACCGCATAGATCTTGAGGATCTTTTGGCCAGAACCTATTTCTATACAGATGAACAGCTTCAGAGCCTTTACCCTGAAACCGACACCACCAATTTGATCATGGTGCTCACTTTGATGGGCCACTATGAACTCTCGGAGGTTTCTGTGGCCTCTTCAGGACTTCTAGAAGCTGCGCTCGTTTTTCCAGAGCTTCTAACTGGCGACCTTTCTCACTGAAAGATGACTCGCAGGTGAGCTGATCGCCTGGCGATGAACGACCCACCGGACCACAATGTAGCTGTAAAGAGCAGCTCCTCCCAGAATCAGAACCACCTGAAGCGGGCGAATGACCGCCGGGAGCGACTGATCATGATAAATCTCTGGAAGCAGTCCTCCTGAAAAGTTATCCAGCAGAATTGCTGCTACAAGGCCCGCAGCAGTTCCTGCAGCCAGGGAGATGGCGCACAGGTAGTAACCCACCCCAGAGAACAGCCGGCGCATCTTTCGCGGCGAAAGCCCTAACACCAACATGATAGCCATGTCCTTTTGCTTTTGAGTCATCAGCAGCGTCATCACTGTGATCACCGAAAAACTCGCAATCAGTGCGGCCAGACCTAGAAGAAGCCCTACGAGATTTCGCTCCATCGTAAGTGCGAACACCAAAGTGGCGTTCCGGTCTGCCCAGCTCTGGGCGCTCCATC
>CAYRIE010000115.1:0-5507 GCA_964424215.1 uncultured Pseudobdellovibrionaceae bacterium | reverse complement strand
GATCAAACTGTCAGACGTGTAGGAGCTAAGACATGAGTGAAGAAGTTGTATCTTCAGAAAATCAAACTGCCGAAGCTGCTGAAACCAGCACAGGCGTAAAGCTGCAAGGCGCTTTCGCTTACAAAAAAGGCATGACCCAGATCTTTGATGATTCGGGTGTGGCTATTCCTGTGACCGTACTTGAGTGGAAGCCTCTATTAGTTACTCAGGTCAAATCAACTGAAAAAGAAGGCTACAACGCTGTTCAGATTGCTGGTAACCCCCGCAAAGAGAAGAACTCCTCTTCGGCTCAAAAGGGACACTTCAAAAAAGCCGGCTCAAAAACCAGCTTCAAAATGATTTCTGAAATCCGCCAGGATCTTCCCGAAGGTGTCGCAGTCGGAGCTGAAGTGTCTATTGAGAGCTTCGCAAAGGGCGATACCGTATCCATCACTTCTAAGTCCAAGGGTCGCGGCTTTGCCGGCGCCATGAAAAGATGGAACTTCGCTGGTGGTCCCGCATCTCACGGATCGAAGTTTCACAGAACTCCCGGATCCGTAGGTAACCGTACTTTTCCCGGACGAGTGATCCCCGGTAAGAAGCTTCCCGGTCACTTCGGTGATGAAGTTACAACAGTTAAAAATGTGCAGATTGTGGATGTGCTGCCTGAGCAAAACGCTCTGATCGTAAAAGGTCCTGTGCCTGGCGCGCGCAACTCTCTCGTTAAGATTATGAAGCAGGTGTAACATGGCAACTGTAGATGTTTTCGATTGGTCTAAAAAGAAAGTGGGAAGTGTAGAGCTGGACCCCGGCGTGTTCGAGGTTGAGTTCCGCAAAGATATCCTGCACCGAGTGGTGACTTGGCAGCTGGCTAGCCGCCGCCAGGGTACTCACTCCACCAAGACCCGCGCCTTCGTTAGCGGTGGTGGTAAAAAGCCCTTTAAGCAAAAGGGTACCGGTAACGCTCGTCAGGGGTCGAACCGATCTCCGTTGATGCCCGGTGGAGCTATCAACTTTGGTCCTCAGCCCAGAGATTACTCTTACACTCTGCCGAAGAAGTTTAAGCGCACGGCTCTTAAGTCAGCTCTTTCCTACCTTCTGAAGGAAGGAAAGCTGATCGTAGTAAAGGATATGAAATCCGAAGGGAAGACCAACGAGCTGGCCAAGCGGCTCAACAAGTTCGGTGTGCAAAAGGCGCTGCTTCTTGATGGTGAGCGTGATGACCTTTTCCTAAGGGCCTCTCGCAATCTTCCCACCGTGAAATACAATTCGATTGAAGGTCTGAACGTTTACGACCTTCTTAAGTACGACACAGCCATCGTAACTGAAGATTCCATTCAGAAGATCGTGGCACGTTGTCAGGAGGCTCAGTGATGTTTGAAATCATCAAAAAACCTCTCGTAACTGAAAAGCTGGCTGGACTTGCGGAAGACGTTCGCACCTACGCCTTTGAAGTGGACCGCAGAGCCACTAAGCCGCAGATTAAATCTGCGATTGAATCAGGCTTTGGTGTGAAGGTTGAATCTGTTCGCACTTTGAACACTCGCAGCCGCTGGCTGAAAGAGTACGCAAAGTTTGGTCCGCCCAAGTACAGCAAAAAAGCCCTGGTCAGACTCAAGGCAGGCGAAACCATTTCGATCTTTGAGGGAGCATAAAGATGGGTATTAAAACGTTCAGCTCAAGAAGCCCCGGACGACGGTCCATGACGGGATTTGATTTTAAGGAGGTGACAAAGTCCACTCCTGAAAAATCCCTCACGGTACCCTTGCGCCGCAAAGCTGCCCGCAACAACCATGGTCAGATCACAATTCGTCACCAAGGTGGCGGACATAAGCGCAGATATCGTCTGATCGATTTCAAGCGCCTTAAGCTGGACATCCCAGCTAAGGTGGTAGCCATCGAGTACGATCCGAACAGAACAGCTCGTATCGCACTTTTGAGCTACGCCGATGGAGAAAAAGCCTACATCCTAGCGCCGGTGGGCCTAAAGGTGGGTGATTCCATCATCTCCTCTAGCAAGGCAGATATTAAGCCAGGCAACAGCCTTCCTTTGAGCGTTATCCCCATGGGCACACTGATCCACAACGTGGAAGTTCGCCCCGGTAAAGGAGCTCAGCTAGTAAGAGGCGCCGGCACGGCGGCCACATTGGTCGGCCGCGTGGGCAAGCAGGCTCAAGTGAAGCTGCCCTCAGGTGAAGTTCGACAGATCCTAGCGGTTTGCAGAGCCACCATCGGGCAAGTGGGCAACACAGACAATGAGAACATTACGATTGGTAAAGCGGGTCGTAACAGGTGGCGTGGTCAGCGTCCGAGCGTTCGCGGTATGGCGATGAACCCAATCGATCACCCCTTGGGTGGTGGTGAAGGTGTGGGTAAAGGGCATCACCCTGTTAGCCCCTGGGGTCAGCCGACCAAGGGTTATAAAACTCGTCATAATAAGTCCACCGACAGATTTATTATCACTCGCAGAAAGAAAAAGTAGGAGTAGACAGTGGCTCGTTCATTAAGAAAAGGACCCTTTATTGATCATCACCTGGCTAGCAAAGTCGAAAAGGCTGCAGCGTCAGGCGATCGCAAAGTCATCAAGACATGGTCACGTCGTTCGACTGTCATTCCTGAAATGATCGGCCTGACCTTTGCTGTTCACAACGGAAAGAAGTTTGTGCCGGTGTACATTTCTGAAAACATGATTGGTCACAAGCTGGGTGAGTTCTCTCCCACGCGAACGTTCTACAGTCATTCTGGTAAGAAATCCGGCAAATAAGGATAGGAAATTAAGATGGAAGTGAAAGCTAAACTTAGATTTGCAAGAGTGGGTCCCCAGAAGGCAAGGCTTGTGGCCGACGAAGTTCGCGGTAAGAACGTGAACGAAGCTGTGCGCATTTTGACCTTCCTGGACAAAAAACCTGCGGAAATGATTTTGAAGCTCGTAAAGTCTGCTGTTGCCAATGCTGAGCAAAAGCAGGTGATCGATCTGGACAATCTTTTTGTGAAGCACATTTCCGTTGATCAAGGTCCGGTGCTCAAGCGGTTCCAGCCGCGCGCGCAAGGTCGGGCCTTTGGTATTCGCAAGAAGATGAGTCATATCAACTTGATTTTAGATGAGAGGTGATCGGCGTGGGACAGAAGGTTAACCCCATTGGATTTAGAGTTGGAGTTATTCGCACCTGGGATTCGCGCTGGTACGCCGAAAGAGGCCTGTACACGGATCAGCTCCATGAGGACTTTAAGCTGCGCAGATATCTGCACAAAAAGCTAAAGCACGCAGGCGTTGCCAAAATTGAAATGGAGCGCGCTGCTAAAAAGATCAAAGTTATCATCTCGACGGCACGCCCAGGCGTTGTGATCGGGAAAAAAGGTGCGGGCATCGATCAGCTCAAAGCTGATGTGCAGCGCCTCACTCCGGGTACGGATGTGTTCATCAACATTCAGGAAGTTCGCAAGCCTGACGTCGACGCTCAGCTGGTAGCTGAAAACATCGCCGTTCAGCTTGAAAAGCGGATCTCTTGGAGACGGGCCCTTAAAAAGGCCATGGCCGCAGCCATTCGCGGCGGTGTGCGCGGTGTGAAGGTTCAAGTGAGCGGAAGGCTGGATGGCTCCGACATCGCTCGAACCGAGTGGTACAACGAAAAGAGTGTGCCACTGCATACCTTGCGTGCCGATATCGACTACGGAACTGCAGAAGCTCTCACCACCTATGGCCTCATTGGGGTGAAGGTTTGGATCTACAAAGGCGATGTTTTGTCAGCCAAGGAAGTTGAGGAGGCAGGTCGTGTTAAGTCCTAAGCGTATTAAATGGAGAAAGCAGCACAGGGGCCACCGCAGAGGAAAAGCCACACGTGGCAGCACTCTGGCATTTGGTGATTTCGGTATTCAGGCCGTGCAAGATGGCTGGCTCACCTCAAGACAGATTGAGGCTAGCCGTATTGCGATCAGCCGGAGCGTGAAAAGGGGCGGAAAAATGTGGATTCGCGCCTTCCCTCACAAGCCTATTACTGAAAAGCCTGCGGAAGTTCGGATGGGTTCCGGAAAGGGATCTCCCGAGTATTACGTTTCTGTGATCCACCCTGGCCAGATCCTGTTTGAGATTAACGGGATCACCAGAGAGCAGGCTCAGGAAGCCTTCCGTTTGGCTGGACACAAGTTGCCCTTTAAAACCCGCTTTGTGGCTCGGGAGATGGATTGATGAAGTACTCAGATTTGAAAGAGCTCTCTGAGAGCGATCTTCGACAAAAAATTAATGAACTGCGACGGACTCTCTTTGATGACGGCATGAAGAACAGGATGGGGCAAATCAGTAACCCCTTGTCTCTGCGACACACACGCCGTGATATTGCGCGCCTAAAAACCGCTCTTCGCAGTCAAGAGCTAAAGGCTGAGGTGAAGTGATGGCTGAGGAAAAAGTCAGATCCGTAAAAGAAGTGATCGGTGAAGTGATCAGCAACAAGATGAACAAGACCATCTCGGTTGAGGTGTTCAGACTGGTTCGTCACGGTAAGTACGGCAAGTACGTGCGCCGCTCAACCGTTTACAAAGCCCACGATGAAAGCAACAGTGCCAACATCGGTGACCGAGTGCTGCTTTCAGCCACTCGTCCACTGAGCAAGTCCAAGCGCTGGAGGCTGGTGAAGGTGGTTCACGCGGCCAAGGGAGTTGAATTATGATTCAAATGCAAAGCCGCATGACTGTGGCAGACAATTCAGGCGCCAAAGAAGTTATGTGCATTAAAGTTCTGGGCGGCTCTAAGCGGCGTACAGCCGGTGTGGGCGACATTGTGGTGGTTTCTATTAAAGAAGCTCTGCCTAACTCAAAAATCAAAAAAGGCGACGTGGCTAAAGCTGTGATTGTTCGCACCAAGCACGCTATTCGGCGCCCCGATGGCAGCTACATCCGGTTCGATGAGAACTCGGCTGTATTGGTGAATGCTAACAAAGAGCCCGTTGGAACCCGTATTTTTGGACCCGTTGCCAGAGAGCTTAGGGCCAAACAATTTATTAAGATCGTCTCTTTGGCCCCCGAGGTCCTTTAAGAGCAGGGAGTAGTAAGGTGAATCGGCTACAGGTGAAATACAAAGAAGAAGTGGTCCAAGGGCTTCAAAAAGAGCTGGGGCTGAAAAGTGTTATGCAGGTGCCGCGGTTTGAGAAAATCGTCATCAACACCTGTGTGAGTGAAGCCGTTCAGAACTCTAAGGTGCTGAACACAGCAGCCGAGGAGCTTGCGATCATCACTGGGCAAAAGCCGGTGATCACTAAAGCCAAAAAGGCCATCTCGAACTTTAAGCTTCGGGAAGGGATGCCGCTAGGCGCCCGCGTGACCCTCAGAGGGGACCGCATGTGGACCTTTTTTGATCGCTTGGTGAACCTTGCCATGCCTCGCGTGCGGGACTTCAGAGGTCTAAGCCCCAAGGGTTTTGATGGCCGTGGTAACTACAACATGGGACTTAAAGAACAGATCGTTTTCCCTGAGATCAACTCCGACAAGGTCGACAAGATCCGCGGAATGAACATCACCATTTGCACCACAGCTAA
>CAYRIE010000114.1:0-5518 GCA_964424215.1 uncultured Pseudobdellovibrionaceae bacterium | reverse complement strand
TTTCTTCCCGAATCTTTTTGCAGGATTCAACCTCGTAACGGGCTTCAAAGCGAACCACGTAAGGGCTCACTTGGCTGCGCTCAACGCCCGTGAGGGCCACATGGGGCCAGCCGCCTATGGGCCTAAGCGGTGGGGAGTGCGTCTCATGAAAGGTGCTCAGCGCCGCCAGGATCTGCTCCTGAGCCATCTCTGGATCCAACCAGGACTCGGTCCAAGGAAGCTCGCTCTGAACAGTGACCTTGTGAGGTATACGGCGCATGGGGTGACAGGCCATGCGCGGGCCTTTGAAGTAGCTGTGCTCAGGGGTCCCCGAGGCGCCAAAGCGGGCCGTGGTGGCCAGGCTAGCGAAAATCACTGCGAACCAAATGAGCTGGCGTGGTTTGGAGATTCCGGGGATCATAGCTGCTTATCGGCTTTATGCTGTCTAAAATTGAGATTCCCGAGGGAGGGGTGCCGCTGGAACACCCTCAGCTCCTAACTTCTCGCTTCCGCCGTTCGCTAGACCTTGGTGCTGGATTCTTTGTTGAAATGTGAGCTGAGTTTAAGGATATTGATCTGACCTTATCCGTTCAGGGGGCTTAGCTTAGTTGGTTAAAGCATCCGGCTCATAACCGGAGGATCGAAGGTTCGAGTCCTTCAGCCCCTACCATCCGCGCCGGAATGTTAGTGCCAGACATTTGGAAAAGCCAAACCTCATCGCACCGGAAGAAGACCGCGGTGGAAACCGCCACGAGCCTTAACGGTTTTACTTCACTTTACTTGAGACCTTCGGCCCCGGTGTTAAGTTGGTGACTTCGATTTTGGAGGTCATCCGAGAGAGAAGAAGGTGAGGAAAAGTGGTCTTGGCTGTGGGTGCTGTTTTGTTTTTGATGTTGAACGTGTCCCTCGTAAGTGAAGCTCAGGGACAGCAGTCCAGGTACTGTCAGTCCCTAGCGCATGAAGCTGAGACCATGGAAGCTCAGTGGCTGACCATCAACTCCGAAAGGCTTAAGGCCAACGAAGCTGTGCTAGAGGCCGAATACGTTTTTGCCCCCATCTATCAAATACAGCTAGTTTCAACCCCCGGGCCCTACGAGATGTGCCGCAGGGCCAACACTCAGCTCTCCAAAAAAGCAGCCTCGCTTTGCTATTGCAGGGGTAGCCAGTCGTACATGTACTCGCCTTTTGATACCTTAGACAGTTGTGAAATTGAGGTCGATCCCGATAGCGGCAATATGTACGCCTACATGGCCGGCCACGTTCAGTGCATGTGAGTTGGATGTCAGGCACCCCCTAGTGGGGCACCCCGCCTTTACTGGGAGTAGGGCTTCTCTTTAGTTGGCGGCTACCGCGCGGGTGTCAGGATGGGACTGCTGCGCCTTCACTAGCCTGACACCCAATAACCAAAACTGACACTTCAGCTACTGGCCGAGCTTGGCGTTCAGAGCGTCGATGTCCTTGATCCGAACATCAAAATTAGATGGGTAGTACTCCTGGAGAGTGCCCGCCAGCAGCGGTTTTACGCCCCTATGAACACTCCTGAATCGGGAGTACAAGTCGCCAAGCTCTGCGAGAGGGCCGCCATCTCCCCTTAAAGCTACGGCCAGGTCAGCGTACTTTGCGGCTGTTGTCATAAGTTCAGATAAAGCCACCAAATGATTGAGGTAAGCCAGACCGTGAACCTTATCGAAAAACCTTTCGGCGTGAAAAGTGAGCGCCGCAAGCTGATACTCCATGGCTCGGTTGTGATCGTCGTAATTGAAGGCAGAAACCTCCGAAGCTCTAGCAACTAACTCGTAGAGGGCCTTGTGGGAAGCCCCAGCGTACTCCGATTGGATCAGTGTCACGGAGGTCGAGAGAGGTGTGGTCAGCTCAGTTAGACTAGGCTTTCCTCCTCTTGGCTTTGGCTCAAACAGGAAGAGCTCTGAGGCAAGATGCTCAAAGAGCACTAGGGTGTCACCAGTAGGAAGTGCATCCGTTTTGGCCAAGACCCCAGCCATAAGGCTCAGCCTATCCATGATCTGGCTGTGCAAATCAGGGTACTGGGCTGTGAGGGCATCAAGCCCTTTTTTTAATCCTGCCTCACCGGTGAGATTCTGAAGCTTGCTCTTGAGGTATTCGCTTAAAGAACTTTGCTCAGAAATCAAAGACCACAGCGTGTGCAGGCCAATGCCAGCAACGGTCGGTCCATCCGCGATGCTATTTTGGTCACTAAAGGCTCTAAGGTTGCTCACGGTGGAGCTTCCTGCCAGCCAGTCGCGGCAAACAGAGCTAGAGCTTGCGCTCTCGGAGTAGAAAAAAGTAGAGACCCCTAACAGGGCCGTAAGAGCCATCCCGCAAAGCAGTTGTTGAAAGGACTGTCGGCGGGCGCCGCATTTTGCGAAGAGTTGAAAAGCCATTGCTCATCTCCCCATCAGTAGAGTGATAAAAGTGCTTTTAGATTAAGGCATAGAGGATGATGGGGACATGGTCAGGGCGGGTTTTTGTAAAGTCTCTTAAGTAGAAGGCTCAGAGTGGGGGCTGCAAGCTGAACTGAACTCACAGCCTGGAGAAAAAAGTACAGGGGTGCTTACCTACAGAACAGCTGTAGGGCACCTTATAGTGGGGTGCTGCACAGCCTGAGTCAGACAGGCCTCAAAACTGAATCTGTGCGCCAACACCTGTGCTGGATTCTGTGAAGGTGAACCCGGTAGACCAATGCCAAGATGGGCCGTACATCAGACTGACCTCGAACTCGGTATCGCGCCCTCCACTCCAGTCGGGTCTCCATGAAAATTCTGCGTCCGAGAAGATATTCTTAGTCCATTGGAAGCGCTTTTCCACGTCGAACCGGAAGCGGCCTGTGTGATTAATAGAAACAGCACTTTTGATCAGCATCGGTAACGTATATCCGATACCAAGGGCTCCGAACCCTTCTTCATGATAAAGGGAGGCGCCAGTAAAGATATTGAGGAATTTAGAAAACCAACGGCGATAGAACAGATCTCCTTCGGTTTGCCATCTCCCACCGAATTCGAAGATTTTTCCCTCGACTTCGCCCGATTCAATTTCGAGGTCAAGTTCATCCCAAGTTCGCATCAGTCTTAACTGAGCTTTGGCTTGGTTGCTTGCAACTTCAAGGGCAGTGTGCGTGTAAAAGTGATCGTGTAGATGGGGATCGTGGGGGTCGTTCTTCTTCATCTGAGAGGTGAGTTTGAAATCATTATAGCGAACGATTCGAGCCATGCCTGTTTTCATATGATAGAGGTTATGGCAATGGAGCATCCATTGCCCTGGTTCGTTCGCATAGAACTCGATGGTTGTTGAGCTATGCGGCGGCACATCGACCGTGTGCTTCAAGGGTGATCGTTCACCATGGTCATTAATCACTCGGAAGAAGTGACCGTGAAAGTGCATTGGGTGATGCATCATAGTGTCGTTTTCAAAAATGAATCGAACGACTTCCCCCCGGTTAATCATTAAAAGACGATCTTGGTGAATCGCTTTGCCGTTGATGTGCCATACATAGCGCTCCATATCGCCACTTAAGACGAGTTTTACTTCCTGAGTCTTAGCATCTTTTGGAAAACCAGTAGGTTGAAGTGCTTTGAGTTGGTCAACGGACAACGTATCCAAAATCGCAGCAGCACTTTCAAATCTTCGTGAAGCAGCATTCTGCCTAAGCATTGCCTCTGACTGAGAGCTCCAGTCAATTTCAGATGCATTGATGTGATTCTGATTCAGTTTCAAGTCAGGCTCTTTTGCCTGAGCTGTTTGGTGGTGAAGGTGGGTATGCACGGAATGATCGGCATGTCGGGCGTGTGCTGACTGATCCGCGTGCACACCTGCGTGGTCCGTCCCCTCTCCATGATCTGAGTGATCCATCGAGGCGTACATGTCGGGAAATGGTTTAGCAGGTGCGGACACCTTTTCCCCCACACCAATCCAACTAGAAGCGTAGCCAGCTACATCATGTGCCGTTGCTCGAAGCTCATAGTTCTTATGCTCAGGTACAGTGAATAGGACATCGTAGGTTTCGCCCATGCCCATTAGAATTTCGTTGGTCTTTACTGGCTCAACGTCAACGCCATCAGAAGAGATAACCAGCATAGGGACACCCATGGAAACGTAGAAGTAGCTCGATGCCGCCGCATTAATAATCCGAAGTCTGATTTTCTCTCCCGGGTGAGCTACTAGCAATTGCGAATCACGCTCTCCATTTATGAGAAACGCATCGTATCCCACGTCAGACAAATCCATCCCTCCCATACGAGACCATTCGTTGGAAAGATGAGGCCTTAGTGCCCCAGCTTTGAAGGCCCCTAGATACGATCGCATTGACTTCTTCTTATAGAGATAGAAGTCCCCGTCTTTCCGCAGGTTCCGAACAATCTGATCAGCATTCTCGTCGGACCAGTCGCTTAGGACCACAACGGCATCTTTGTCATACTGAACTGCGTTTTTTTTAGGATGAATAATCAGTGCACCGTAGACGCCTTTTTGTTCTTGAAGAGCTGTGTGCGAGTGATACCAGTAAGTACCATTTTGGCGAATCTTGAACTTGAACAGGCGTTCTTCACCAGGAAAAATAGGAGGTGTGTTGACGTAGGGCACGCCATCTTCTTCGGGCGGAAGAAGTATGCCATGCCAGTGAATCGAGACATCTTCTTTTGAGAGCTTGTTCCGAACTAAAATTTCAGCATCATCACCCTCGGTGAACTCAAGTGTCGGGGCTGGAATTCCACCGTTGACAGTGAGGCCAAAATCGACCACCTTTTTCCCACTCATATTAATTGGCTTGTTTTCGACTGTCAGTTCGTATCGCACTACTTTGGCCAATGCCTCGTTGGATAAAACAAGCGAGAGAAGCAATATTGCGGTCCATGTAAGTTGTCTCATGTATTGTCCCCCCAGATAGGCTAATCATCGATGTCTTACTCAAAATGACCATCCATCGCGCATCTAAGCCTAACCGCATTTCTTTGTCTAGGTACAAGTCCCGTAAGTTGTGGTTACTCCCCCCGGGCAAATGGACCTCAATCTACAATAGCGGTATTTTTCGGAAGCTATGCGCCGAACCGATCGGTGACGAAGATCCCTATGGGGAGGGTCAATGTGCGTAGTGGATCACGATTTAATCTGGAGAGGTGCCTGCCACCAAAGCGAGACCTTAGTGGGTGAGGAACTTAAAGTAGGTCTTTTCGACCACGTCCAGCTCCCAATCTTCGCCGCCCTTGATTTGCTGAAGATCGATCTTAAGTTCGGGGCCTGCTGGGTTGGGGAGGATGTCGGTGCCGACCGTGAGAAGAATCTGATCTTCTTCATCGTTGGCTTCAGAATATATGGGCACATAAAACGAATTCACACGGGCCGTCTTGGGCAAGAAGCCCTCGATCATATTGATCTGAAGAACCACCGCGTGGGGTACCTTTTCGAATACAAAGGAGACCTGTTGGCTGAGGGGGGTGATCCAGCCCAGCCAGGTACGGATGCCAACGGAGTTAACGGATTTTACGCCGCTTAAATCCAAAACGATCTGCGATCCGGGTGCTGCATTGAG
>CAYRIE010000113.1:0-5659 GCA_964424215.1 uncultured Pseudobdellovibrionaceae bacterium | reverse complement strand
CGAGAATGAAATCGCGAACTTTCCTTCACTTTACCGCGGCGAAGGGTGCGCTGACTGCAACTACGGCGGGATGAAGGGCCGACTGGCCATCTATGAAGTGATGACCTTTTCGGACACTCTCAGGGATGCGATTTTGAAAAACGCCACGCCTGCGGAACTTAAGGCTGCTGCCATTCGCGGCGGAATGAGATCCCTTCGTCAGGCGGGCATTGAAAAGGTGAAGCAAGGGATAACGACTATAGAAGAGGTCATCGCAAAAACCATCGGGGATGATGAAATTTAGATGAAGGTTAAAACATGTTGAATTTGGTTCAGCTTCTAAAATTTGCAGTTCAGCAGGGCGCATCCGATCTCCACATCGTGTATGGCACAGCCCCCGTGGTGCGGATCGATGGCCGAGTGGTGCGGGTTAAACTGCCATCGCTATCAAAAGATCAGACCCGGAGCCTGTGTTTTAGCGTTCTTAATGATCACCAGAAAAGTAAGTTTGAGGAGAAAAAGGAGCTGGATTTCAGTTTCGAAGTAAAGGGCCTTGCCAGGTTTCGAGCCAACTACTTTATGCAAAAAGGCGGCGTTTCGGGAGTTTTCCGGCGAATCCCGGTGGACGTTCCAAGCTTCGAGTCCCTGGGCCTGCCACCAGCAGCAGAAAAGTTCAGCCGTTTGCCCAATGGTCTGGTTCTTGTGACAGGGCCCACGGGCTCTGGTAAGTCCACAACACTTGCGTCCCTGATCGATAAGATCAACACGGACAGCCACGGCCACATTATCTCACTAGAAGATCCGATCGAGTTTGTTCACACTCACAAAAACTGCATAGTGAACCAACGGGAAGTTGGGACGGACACTCTGAACTTTCACGACGCCCTTAAGTACCTGCTTCGTCAAGATCCCGACTACTGTCTCGTTGGTGAGCTGCGGGACCTTGAGACTGTAGAATCAGCGCTAAAACTTGCTGAAACGGGTCACCTCGTGTTTGGTACGCTTCACACCAACTCCGCAGTTCAAACCATCAGCCGGATCGTGTCGATTTTTGGCGGCGAGCAGCAGACCCGGGTTCGGGTTCAGCTAAGTTTCGTTCTTCAGGGCGTTTTAAGTCAGCGCTTGGTTCCTCGCAAAGGCGGGGGCCGTGTGGCTGTTTCAGAGCTTTTAATTTTAACTCCTGGTATTCGGAACCTCATCAGAGAGGGAAAGCTTCATCAGGTCGAGAGTATGATGCAAATCGGGCAGGAGAAGTCTGGGATGGTGACGATGAATCAGTCCCTCATGGCACTGTTGCAGTCAGATCTGATCACGCTCGAGTCAGCATTTAGTACTAGCCCGGATCCGGAGCAACTGAGTACTATGTTGAAAAAACTAGGAGCTGCTTGATATGCCAACATTCACCTTTGAAGCAAAGTCTCTGGCAGGTAAAACTGTTCGAGGTGAGATCAGCGCCACCAATGAAGCCGAGGCGCGGGTTAAGATTCGCGCCCAAAAGCTAATTCCGCTTCGTTTGGGTACCAAAAGAGCTGCGGGGCAAAAAACTGCGGGTCGAAAGATTAGGGGCAAAGATCTGCAGGTGTTCACGCGGCAGTTTTCCACCCTGCTTGAATCGGGTATTCCGGTCATCGACGGGTTAGACGCGCTCGCCAGGTCCACATCTAATCCTAATTTGGCCATGGTGTTAAGGGGTGTGGTCAAGGATGTGAGTGAGGGTAAGCGTCTCGGTGAGTCCATGGGCATGTATCCCAGGTCTTTTGATCCCTTTTATGTGAATATGGTTAAGGCTGGCGAGGAGGGCGGTGTTTTGGACACGGTCCTTAGGAGACTTGCTGAGTACATCGAAAAGAGCGTAAAGATCGTGGCTAAAATTCGTGGAGCCATGGTTTATCCGACGGCGATTTTGGCGGTCGCTGTGATCGTGATTTCAGTGATTATGATTTTTGTGATCCCGCAGTTCGAAGAGCTGTTTTCCGGCCTCGGACAAGAGCTTCCTAAAATCACGGTGATGGTTATCAGCCTCAGCCGAGGTCTTGCTACCAACTGGGCCTACATCTTCGGTGGGATGGTTCTGTTTGGCCTAGCCTTTGCCTACTGGCGTGATACGCCAAGCGGGCGGGCCACCCTGGATCGAATTTTGCTCAGGGTGCCGCTGATTAACAACGTGATCATGAAGGGTGGGATTGCAAGATTCTCCCGAACTCTTTCCACCTTGTTGAGCGCCGGCGTGGGCATCATGGAGTCTCTGGAGATTGCCGCAAAAACCTCCGGTAATATTGTGCTTGAAAAATCTTTTATGCGGGCCAGATCTGCTGTGGCGGAGGGCCGCTCGATGACTCAGCCACTTGCAGCTGAGAAGTTTGTTCCGCCCATGGTTATCCAAATGATGTCTGTTGGCGAGCAGACCGGTAACATCGACACCATGCTGGGCAAGGTGGCAGATTTTTATGAGGATGAGGTGGACAGTGCGGTCGCAGCACTTACAAGCTCGATGGAGCCCATTTTGATGGTGGTTCTCGGTGCCATTATCGGAACTCTCGTGATCGCCATGTACATGCCCATTTTCAATATGGCAGGTGCCTTCTAGGGCACCCTCAGAAGGGGGAAGCTTGGCGGCTCAGGGGGTGCTGAGTTCTATTTTGGCAAAGTTGACTGCGTCCCCATCGGAGCGTGGCTTCTTTCGCATGGGTCATATGGCGGTTACGGTCTTTGTGGCCTTCTTCCTTCTGACCCGCACCCTGACTAAGACCATTTACGTTGATTTTAGCGCCGAGATTTTTGAGTTTCTCTTCCTAGCCGGCTTGTTCTTAGCCTCAGTGATTGCGCTGTTACCTCGCAGAGCCTCCCCCGCACTGACCCGCGCAATTTTCCTTACTGAGATATTTTTTCTTCACGGAGTGGCTCACTACTCCAGCTCTCCGGCCTTCTTTACAGTCGTTCTTCTGTTTCAAATGGCCCTGCTCGGTTACCAGCTTGGAAAAAAAGAAGGCATCTTTTACGGCATGTGGGCGTCAGCCTGTTTTAACTTCTTTCTGATCCTCAGCGGCGCCTCCGGTCAGGTGTTAGTGTTTCAGATCCTAACTAACAACCTCACCTTGGTGGGCGCTGGATTCTTGAGTGGACTTTTAAGGGACCAGTTAAGGAGCCTGCGAGCTGAACTTACGGCAAGAGATGCTCGCATTGAGCTACTCAAGCAGCTGAACCATTTGATCGTCGAGAACATACCTATTGGCGTTCTGACCTTGGACGCGCAGGGAGTCGTAGTTCAGAATAACGCTGCGGCGGCGCGAATTTTTGATTGGCTGGACTTCAATCAACTCTCTGGCCTCTCCCTTGAGAGGCTCTGGCCAGAATCTCCCCTAAAAGAATGGATGATCAAGGGGGCGCCAGATCACGCCGTAGAGCTGCAGATACAGCATCCACTTCAGGGAGAGATCAAAGTACTCAAGGTCACGATGACTCCGATTGCGGGAACGCTCGGTCAGGAGCTTGGGTTTTTGTTAGGAGTAGAGGACCTGACCCAGATCAAACAGCTGGAGCAGACCATGCGGCAATCGGAAAAGCTGGCAGCCGTTGGACAGCTGGCCTCGGGCATCGCTCATGAAATAAGAAACCCACTGGCTAGCATCAGCGGAAGCGTGCAAATGCTGGCCACGATTTTGGGCTCTGCCTCCGAAGATGGAGATAAACTCGTTAAGATCACACTTAGAGAGATCGATCGGCTCAACAATATGATCACTGAGTTTTTAGACTTTGTGAAACCTGAGACCTCCCATTTAAAGCTGATGGATCTGAGTGAGCTAATCAACGAGGTGATTCAGTTGCTCCAGGTGGACCCCAACATATCTCGCCGCATTCAGCTCCACGCAGAGGTGCAGCAGGAGCTTTGGATCATGGGGGACAGGGACAAACTTAAACAGGCCTTTCTCAATATTATGATCAATGGTTGTCAGGCTATGGAAAGCGTGGAGCAGGCCAAACTTTCTGTGCGCGGACGCTCAACTGACGCGGGAATTTTACTAGAGATCCAGGACAATGGTATGGGCATGGATGAGAAAACCCAAAAAAGAATCTTCGAGCCGTTTCTAACAACCAAGCCGAAGGGTACAGGCCTTGGTCTGTCTGTCACCCATCGGATCATTGAAAATCACCAAGGCAAAATCTACGTCCAGAGCCAGCTGGGAGCCGGCTCCAATTTCAAACTTGAGTTTCCAGCTCCTAGTGAACCACATCAAAAACTTCGCGCCTGAGGCCGACCCTTGGCAGTCTAAGTTATGAAAACAACTTGATGTTCCTACTCAGGGATTGGATTATTAAGGTTGTGCCTGAGAGGAGTTCGAAATGAAGCCAAGAATCCTGGTGGTCGATGATGAGGAATCCATTCGCGAATTCCTCGATATCATGTTGAAAAAAGAAGGTTATGAGATCACCACCGCAGAGGATGGCCAAAGAGCCATCGACCTTCTCTCCAAAAAAAGTTTCGACATGGTGATTTCGGACCTACAAATGCCTCATGTCACCGGCATCGAACTCCTAAAGCACGTAAAAGAAACCTACCCTCAGCTTCTGTTTATGCTTATCACCGCTTTTGGCACCACTGAGTCTGCGGTGGAAGCTATGAAAATGGGTGCCTACGACTATATCACCAAGCCCTTTAAGATTGATGAAGTTCGAATCAACATAGCGAACGCCTTAAGAAGTCAGAGTCTTGAAATTGAGAACAAGACTCTGAAAAAGGAGCTGGGTAAAGAGTATTCCTTCCAAAACCTGGTTGGGAACTCAGAACCGATGCATAAGATCTATGATCTGATAAAGCGCGTAGCGGCCACGCCCACCAACGTGCTGATCACCGGAGAGAGCGGTACCGGTAAAGAAGTCATTGCCAAGGCGATTCACTACAATGGTCCGCTAAAAGATAAGCCGTTTGTCACTGTCAACTGCGGTGCCATCCCCGAGTCTTTGATGGAATCAGAGATGTTCGGACACAAAAAGGGCTCCTTTACCGGCGCTGTGGCCGATAAGCCGGGTCTTTTTGAAGTGGCTGACGGCGGAACTCTGTTTTTAGATGAAGTGGGTGAGCTGCCGCTTTCGATTCAGGTAAAACTACTGCGAGCTATTCAAGAGCGCGTGATCCGGCGAGTGGGCTCCACCGAAGACACTCATATCAGTGTTCGCCTTATGGCCGCCACCAACCGTGATCTTGAAGAGATGGTGGGTGATGGGTCTTTCAGGCAAGATCTCTTTTATCGACTGAATGTGATCAATATCAAAGCGCCCGCACTGCGTGAGCGCAGAGATGACATTTCCCTTTTGGCCAATCACTTCCTGAAAAAGTACAACGAGCGCCTTGGAAAAACCATCGGCGGGATCAGTGCTGAGGCGATGGACACCCTTAAAAAGTATGAGTATCCCGGTAACGTCAGGGAGCTTGAGAATATCATCGAACGCACTGTGGCTCTGGAAGCGGGCGCCACTATTTTGCCTGAGAGCTTGCCGCCATTTGTGCAGACGCCAACGGGGCGCAAGATGGCCTCTAGCGAGGGCATTGAGATTACCGAAGATGGGTTGGATCTGGATAAGGTGATCGGGCAGATCGAAAAGGAGCTGATTATTAAGGCTATCCATCAGACAGGCGGCATTAAAAAGCGCGCCGCCAAGCTGCTGGGGATTACTTTTCGGT
>CAYRIE010000112.1:0-5700 GCA_964424215.1 uncultured Pseudobdellovibrionaceae bacterium | reverse complement strand
CAGGATGAGTCAGAATCCTCGCTGTTGGCTAAGGCTCACCGCCACCCTGAAATCCAAAAAGAAGTTCGCAAAGCTGTCACCAGCGTCAATGAGGAGCTGGCTCGGCACGAGAGGATCAAGTACTTTAAGATCATGCCGGATGCCTTCTCGGTTGAGACGGGTGAGCTGACACCCTCTCTTAAGGTGAAGCGGCAGTACTGTGACAGTAAGTACCGCGACAGCATTGAAGAGCTCTACTCTTAAAGCTTACCTGCCAATGAAAGTCTTAAGGACAAAAGAGGCGAACGCGCCGCCATGATTGAAGCCGACCTTGTGCCCGCCATTTCTGAGCGAGTCACCTTTAGAGCGCGTACCACCTGGTAGCGCAGTGTCTTCAGCATAGGTTACATCTCTAAAATACAAATCGCGGTAGCCCACTTCGATCGCTAGTGCGGAGTTTTTTCCCAACCAGCGCTCCGCACCTAGGAAGGCGGATTTAGAAAGAGCCTGGGACTCTAACTTTTGGACGCCGTTAAAGCCTGGCCAGTCCGATGCCAAATCGGCTGAAAGATCATAGGAATGTCTGGCTTTGAGCGTGGCCCATCCGGCTCCAACTCCCAGATAGATCCGGCTTTCGGATCTTTGCATAAGGTCCACCTCAACATGAGCCTGCGGCACAAACAGATCGTGCTTTAAATTCAAGGTGGCTTTTTTGAGTGCGTCGGCCTTTGCAGTTCCAACAATATCCTTTTGCCCCATGGGAGTGAGATAAAGAAAACCGGCGTGAAAGCTGACCTTGCCACTGTGGAAGATGATCCCTGGTTCAAGACCCCAGGAGCTGTTCATGCTGCCGTCCCAGGAGAAATCTTCGGGAAGATCAAGGCCATAGGCTGAGCCTCCAGCGCCCAGCCAGGCTCCGTGAGCCTTAAGAGTCAGAGCCCACGCAGGCTCGCTATAGCTGAGCACCCTGCCCTGAGAGATCAGGGGCCACACCGCCAGAAGGGTTATAAAGCAAACTTTACTCAGAAGCGCCGTCACCCCTCAAGAGTGACACGAATTGCAAGGAGCATCCATAACAGCCTCTAACATTGCGCGACAACCAAGCGCAGAAATGGAAGGATTCTCTGGGGGGTGCTAAAAACAAAGCAGTATTTAAGGAGGTAGCGATGTCCAGTGATTTTAGAGGAATTGATTTCGAGGCTGTCCCGCGCTCCGAAATGCTCTCCAAGGCACAGGCCACTGTGGAAAAGACCCGCACCGAGCTGGTTCAGCTAGCCGAGTTAACCGAAGCACCGAGCTTTGCCAACACAGTTGGGGCTCTAGAAAGATCGCTCGAGCCCCTGCGCAGATCCTTTAGCTTATTTTTCAATCTTCACAGTGCCGACAGCGATGACACCCTTAAAGCGCAGGCCGCTGACTTCAGCAGATTGGCAACTGAGTTTAACAGCTCCCTTTACTTCAATAAGAAGCTCTTTGCGCGGGTGAAGTCTCTTTATGATGTTCTGGATCAGTTTGAAGGCGAAGAGCGCGCTCTTATTCTCCACCATTATCTTGAATTCGAACGCGGCGGCGCCCTTCTCAGTGAGGACGATCAGAAAGCTTTGAACGAAATAGATCTGAAGCTCGGTCAAGCCAGCGTCACCTTCCGGCAAAATGTTCTTGAATCCATGAATCAGTTCAAGCTTTGGATCGAAAAGGAAGAAGACTTAGCCGGTCTGCCCCAGGACTTTATCAGCACGATCAAAAAGCTGGCCCAGGAGCATGGCCGTCCCGAGGCCTGGCTGGTGACCCTTCACCCGCCCTTTTATATGCCCTTTATGACCTACAGCAGCCGGCGTGAACTTCGCGAGAAGCTTTTTAGGGCCCATGCTTCTAAAGGTCTTGAGGCTCCGCTAGACAACCGAGGAATTTGTTACGAGATGGCCGAGCTGAGAAAGAAGCGAGCGCAGCTTTTGGGCTTCTCTACTTATGCAGAGATGCAACTTGAACAGCGCATGGCTAAAACACCTGGTGCTGTGCTCGACCTTCTTAACCAACTGCTGACAAAGGCTCTTCCCTTAGCCCGTCAAGAGCTCAAATCTTTGCTGGCGGTTGCCGGATCAGAGATCGAGGGCCCGTTTCGATCCTGGGATTATAACTACTACGAGGAGAAGTTAAAAAATCAGCAGCTGAATCTTTCCGAAGAGGACATTAAGCCCTACTTCGAGTGCCAGCGAACTTTAGAGGGTTTTCTGGATTTGGCAGCGAGGCTTTACAGCATGAGCTGGAAAAAGGTCGAGAACGCTCAGACCTATCACAAGGATGTGGATCTTTACGCCTTCACCACCAAAGAAGGCGGCGAGCTCGTGGGCTATCTCTACGTAGATCTTTTTTCGCGCCCTTCTAAATCGGGCGGAGCCTGGATGACGACCTTCTTGCAGCAAGGCACCGAGCAACTGGAGGGTCGGCCCGTTGTGAGCATCGTCTGCAACTTTACGCCGGCCAGCCCTGAGCAGCCGAGCCTGCTGACCTTTGATGAAGCCCTCACACTTTTTCACGAGGGGGGGCATGCACTTCACGAGTTGCTCTCTAGCTGCAAGTACTCTGGCCTAAGCGGCACCAACACCTACCTGGATTTTGTCGAGCTGCCGTCGCAGTTTATGGAAAACTGGCTCTATGAGAGCGAGGTTCTCCAGCCCTGGGCAAGGCACTACAAGACCGGAGAGGTGATTCCTAAAAAGTACTTGGACACCCTTAAGGGTATGAAAAGATTTTTAGCAGGACTTCAAACCGTACGGCAGTTGGGTTTTGGATATCTCGATCTGGCCTGGCACCACAACTTTTCTGAGAGCACGGTGCGGGATATTTTCGAATTTGAAGAAGAGGCCCTGGAGTCCACCAGAATTTTCCCCAAGGTGCAGGGCACCAGCCTGTCCGCAAGCTTTGCTCACCTTTTTGCGGGCGGGTACGCCGCCGGCTACTACGGCTACAAGTGGGCAGAGGTTCTCGATGCGGATGCCTTTAGTGCGTTTAAGGAAGAGGGCCTGTTCAACCCCGTCGTGGGCGAGAGATTTCGAAGGGAGATTCTTGCCAGGGGTGGAACCGCAGATCCCGCCGAACTGTTTAAGAACTTTCGCGGCCGAGAGCCCTCGCCTGAGCCTCTAATGGTGCGATCTGGGTTTTTGGAGGCTTCGACGTGAAATCTGCAGTTAAGTCCGTTGCTATTTTCATTCGAGATGAAAGTCCAAAGGCTCTCCAGACCGGAACAGAGCTTGCCACGTGGTTTGAAAGCCGCAAGATCACGCCCCTCAGTCCAGACGCCGAAGCCATGGGTAAGCACTTAAAAAAGCTCACCCCGCAAAATATCTCCACGCTGGATCTGGCCGTGGTTCTTGGCGGCGACGGCACCTATTTAAAAGCCGTTCGAGAGCTAAAGGGCCGAAAAATTCCTATTCTCGGAGTGAATTTAGGATCGCTGGGATTTTTAACACCCCACCGCCTTGAAGATCTTTTCCCGCTGGTGGAAAGGTCTCTCAAAGGAGAAATTGAGATGAGACCGCGCACCACTTTGCGCGCTCATGTGCTCCAGGGGGAGCAGCTTCTGGAGACCCACTACGCGGTCAACGACGTCGTCCTTGAGAGAGCTTCTAGCCCCCACCTTATCAACGTGTCCCTGTCCACCCAGGAGGAGCTGGTCACCGAGATGAAAGCCGATGGCTTGATCTTCTCCTCGCCTACGGGGTCTACGGCTTACAATCTGGCGGCCGGGGGACCCATTGTGCATCCGGCATCTCAAGTGATCCTGGCCACTCCGATTTGCTCCCACAGTCTCACCAGCCGGCCGCTCGTGTTTCCGGACACCCTCCGGCTCAGCCTTAAGGTTTTAGGAGAAGGCAAGAAGGCCTCACTCACAATCGATGGCAAGTTCACCCGTGAGGTCAGCTCTGATTTGGAGATCGTGATCGAAAGGTCCGAGCTTGAACACTGGGTGGCCAGAAAGCCGGGCCATAGTTACTTTGCCTTGCTGCGAGAAAAACTAAAATTTGGGGATAGGGCTTAAATATGCTGCAAGAACTTAGGGTGAGCCATTTTGCCATCATTCAGAATCTGAAAGTTTCCTTTCGCCCTGGCCTTAACATTCTCAGTGGTGAAACCGGAGCAGGAAAGTCAGTACTTCTGAAAAGTTTAAGTCTGCTGATGGGCGAAAAAGCGACGATGGATTTGGTCAATGACCGCGCGGAGACAGCTTCCGTGGAGGGGCTATTTGACTTAAGCGGCAGACCCGACGTTGTGGAGCGGCTCAGAGCCCTAGATCTTCCCGTAGCCGACGATGAGCTTATCGTGCGCAGGGTGCTCTCACGGGAGGGCTCCTCAAGAGTTTACCTCAATGGGTCGCTTTCCACGCTGCAAATTCTCCGTGAGATCGTCTTTCCTTTGGTCGAAGTTCCTCGGCCGGGCGCGCCGCTAGTTGAGATGACCGGACAACACGAAAGCAAAAACCTAATGTCCAAGCACTACCACCTTGATGTGTTGGACAAGTTTTGCGAATCAAGCCCTTTGCGGTCCGCCTACGAAGAAATCTACCACCAGCTCAGCCAGGTGCGATTGCAAATCCGTCAGCTCGAAGAAAGTTCCGGCGAAAGAGATCAGCGACTGGATTATCTTAAGTTTCAGCACGAACAAATCACTCAGCTGGATCTGTCTCCCAAAGAGGACGAGCTGATCACTGAAGAGTTAAATCTGCTCAAGTCGAGCGCGAAGCTTCAGAGCCTCGCCCACACCTGCGACCAAATTCTTATTCAGGATGAAGGCTCGGCTCAGTCGAGGATTCACTCTGCGGCTCAACTTTGCGCCACCTTCGCAAAAACGAGCCCCCAAGGTAGCAAGTGGGCCGAGCAGCTTCGCCTTCTTGCGGAACAATTAGAAGAGTGCGTCTTTCAAATCCAAAACTTTACGAGCCAGAGCGAGCTGGACCCCGCAAAGATGAGCTATCTCGAAGAGCGGCTCTCAGCTATCAGAACTCTGCAAAAGCGTTACGGTCCTTCGCTTGAGGACCTGATGGCTCAGGGCGAACTGCTTAAAGTTGAGATTGAAAAGCTCAGCAGCCTGGAGCAGCGCCTGCAAGTTGCTCGCAAAGAAGAGTCCCAGCTGGAATTGGCACTAAAGGCTGCGGGCGAAAAGCTCTCTAAGGTGAGGCAAAAGGGAGCCAAAGCTCTTGAGGCTGCCGTGAACCGAGAGCTTTCAGGCTTGAACATGAAAGGTGTGACCCTGCTTGTCTCCGTTGAGACTTTGCAAGAACCTGCGCCCACGGGATACGATTCCGTGGAGCTGTTTTTGAAATCCTCTGCCAAAGCTGCACCCAAGGCACTTCGCAAAGTCGCTAGCGGTGGCGAGCTCAGCCGCGTTCTTTTAGCCCTTAAGTGCGCCAGTGGCGATCAAGACACTCCCAGAACCTATCTGTTTGACGAAGTGGACACGGGGGTGAGTGGAGAGACGGCTCAGAAGGTGGGTAAAAAACTTCGGGCGATCGCCAAAGGTCAGCAGGTCGTTTGCATCACTCACCTGCCCCAGGTAGCAGCTTTTGCCGATCATCACTTCTTCATTAAAAAAGGGATCAAAGAGGGTTTAGCCTCGATGGCGGTCAAGCCGCTTAATCCTGAGGAAAGAGTGCAGGAGATCGCACGGCTGTTATCGGGAGAGTCCATCACCCCCACCGCTATGAAGAATGCGCGGGAGCTGGTG
>CAYRIE010000111.1:0-5777 GCA_964424215.1 uncultured Pseudobdellovibrionaceae bacterium | reverse complement strand
CCTTACTGGCGCTTTGAGAGCGGAAATGAAAACCGCAAGCCGTGCATCGTACTTGGCTCCCTTTGGCCGGAAGATGAAAAGATTTGGTTGCAGGCTCTCCCGCAGGTACTGGAAAAATTTCGGGTGGTTTGGGTTCCCCACGAAGTCAATGAGTCCCATTTGGCAAGGCTTCAAGAGCACCTTAAAGGTTTAAACATCCCCCACGTTTTATCTAAAAGCCGGCAGCCAGCAGCCACTGAAGATCTGCTTCTGGTCAACGAGACCGGGGTTTTGGCCTTCTTGTACAAAGCAGCAGATATCGCCTTTGTCGGGGGCTCCTTTAAGGACAAGGTTCACTCCGTGATGGAGCCCCTGGGAGCTGGAAGCCCCGTTTTAACGGGCCCCTTCATCCAGAACAACCGCGAAGCCCAAAGCTTTAGCCAGATCCCGCTGGGCTCAACAGATTTAAAAATGGTGCAGGTTTTTCGGTCGGCCGAAGAGCTAAAAGGACTGCTCTCAAAGTATCAAAAGCTCACGGGTGAGGACAAAAAGCAGATCCTCAGTGAATTCGATAAGCGCTTAGGTGCAAGCCAGCTCGTCGTGGACTGGCTAGAGCAGAACGCTAATCTGCTCTAGCCCCTCACTTAAAACATCGAGTTAATATTTAAGGAGTCCTCAGTCACGGTGTAAAATCCGGGACTAGAGAGGTTCGTGGCCCGGTAGGCCTTCTCAAGCGCCTTAATGGGCCGCTCACCCATTGCGAACTCGGTAGGTACCTGTCGGGCCGTGATCATGCCGTGAGGGTTGCCAAGGGGAGTCTGGGCGGCCTGGTTCTCAGGCTGAAGGTCTCTGAAGTTGGAGATGAACTTACGATAGTCATTAAGACCTCTGAGCGTGAGCAGCCACGGGTGGTTCTTGGGGTCGGCACTATCGAGCAAGTCCCCTTCCACAAAGTGCTGAGTGAAGTAGTAGTAGCTTTCTCTAAACCAGGTCTCTTCATCTTCAATGATTCCTGAGCATATCATCACGCCTCGCGTGATCGCTGCCAAAGATTCTTGCAGAGTGAGGCCGCGGTAGCGGTACTGCGCCCTCTGGATGTAATCGAGCAGGCCAACCTCTTCGACGAATTGCGGAGTCATTTTAAGAATCGTACACCGCTCAAACTTCGAAAAGGCGACGTTGATGTACTTCTGCTGAGATACAAACAAAAGGCCGTCCGCGTAGTTCATGCCTTCGTTGACGTTAGAGAACTGACTGTCCGACCAGTTCCACGATCGGTTGGCCGAGGCGTTAAGGTTGATATCTGGCACTACAAAACTGCCCACGATGGGAACTCTTCGAAGGAGGTCTTTTAAGGGATCGCCCAGCCCGAGTCTTGCCGTCACGCCCACATTCAGGTTCCATGCCTGGGAGGTTTGGTAAGACTCACCCCGAGCCACACTGAAGTTGGTGTTGGTGTTCAAGTTGATCGATACCCCACCCATCTCTTCAAAAGAGGATGTCTCGTAGATCTTGAGCTTGCGGTCGTAAGAGAACACGGTCTCATTCTCATCATTACGATGCATCCGCTGGATGCAGTTTGTGATCATGTTGTAGACGATGTTTTTAAAGGCCAGAGTATCCTTTGCGAAGTCAAAGATCTCTTGTCCCGCAAACACCTCTTCGAAATAAAAGGCACACATGCGTCTAAGGAGCGCATCGGTCGCCGTCTGATTGGTGATGAAATCGAGGAACTCGTCGGTGGTCACTTCAGCGACCTGACCAGGACTGAGCTGCGCTCCACTTGAGCGGCTCGAGCCGGGCGGCTCGCCAATCACAGGGCGGTTAAAGTCTTCGATGAAGTCATCAACAGGGTGATCCATATAAACCTGGTTGGCCTGGCGAACCTCACCTGGGCTGATCTTTTCAGAGGTCGACCCCGGATTCTGAATCTGAACAAATTCAAGGTTGTTGTCGAGCAGATAGTTGACCAGTTTGGAGCGCTCTTCCATATCGGTCCGATACTCTTGCTCCAGGATGTACCACCTGTTGATCAGGTCGGTTACAGTGGTCTTGGCTACAGCTACATCCGTAGCATCTTGATAAAGTCGAGACTTGGCTAAGTCTTGAGCTCTCTCATAGTCTGCAGCCACTTCAATATCGCTCTGAATTTCGTTACACGTTGAATAACGGCAGTAGGTCTCCTCCATAGTGTCCACCGGACGCATGGTCGAAGCGAACACGTTGCTTAAGGGAACCAGGGGGGCCACAAAGGTGCGAGGCTCAATGCCCGACTTTGTGTCGATCAGATTGTCCAGATCTCCCACCTGGCGGCGCAGCTGCTCATCAAGTCTTGAGTCCGCATCCATTTCGTAGGGTCTTTCGCGAGTGCCCAGCATCACGGCTTTAATATAGTCGCGGTCCACCTTAGGAATGTAGGGCTCATTGGTTTCAGGATTGACCTTTTCAAGGTCGACGGTGGCAAGCTCCACAAAGAACTGCGAACGAAACCTCATCAGGCGATAGTCTCTGACCCCGAATTCAACCGGCGTCACGATCTTTCCGTTCTGAACACCAACGAGTTTTTTGATAACACTGATGTACTCGGTACTGCGATCCTCGATGGGCTCTTCGGCGAAGTACTCCATAAAGTAGTTGTTTCTCAAAGCCAGCTTCATCAGGTAAACACCGTCCCTTACGGGCTGAATCGCATTCCGCCCTAGAGTGAGTGAGTTGTACCTGAGCGCCTTGGGATAAAGCGACAGCTGCATCCTCTTTTTAATCGTCAGCGTCAGGAATTTATCAATGGAGTATCTAAAGCCGATGGCCTCCCATCTATAGTCGGGCTCATAGAACACCGAGGGCTCTCTGCTTTCGATACCACCCTGCTCAATGAGCCTTTTCACGAACTGGCCGGTCTGAAGCCTGCTGTCGAACCCGAAAGTCCAGGTAAAGTCCCACGGGTTGATGATCATCTCAAGCTCACCTTTAAAGTCCGACTCGGGATGACTCACTAAAACGGTTCGAACAAAGTACTGCTCTTTGCGGTAGTACTGGTGCGAGATTCGGTCCGTCCACTCCAGCCAACCCTCGCGGTCGGTGGAAATGGTCGTGCCGTTGAAGTTTAACGCCTGGTCCGTAAGCGCGCCCGCCAGATCGTTATCACTGCCGCTAGAGCTTAGAGGCACTACGTGAAACTCTTCGTTGGGCACAGGAGTGTTGGTCAGAGGGTTATAAACTCTCGTGCGAACTTTAAAATAAACGGATCGTTTGGTCGCCGTCTCTCCTTCAGCATACATCAGGAAGCGAACTTCCATCTGTGAGAACTGGAAGGGGAAAACTGGGTCCACACTTTTGGGAATCACGCCTGGAAGTGGAATCCCATGTTCGGGCGAAAGGCCCCTGGCCTCATCGCTAATGTTTCGGATTAAGGCCACGTTGCTCACGCTGGTGGCAGCCCTAGTGAAAGAATCAATGGTGTAAATCCCGACAAACTCCTCAAGCCCCGGCGGACTGGTCTCGTAGGTAGGTATCACACTTAAGATGGCCTGAACTTGTCCTTCATCGATCCGGTTGCGAAAGTCCATATAGCCTTGCACCTGCACTTCGCCGTCGACGATGGTGCCAGTCACCACATAGGATCTCGTGCTCGCCGTCTCCTCTAGCTGCTCCTGCACAATTGCTGGGGCTAAGCCCTGAGCTGCCACTCGCTCGGAGTCATCTCGCAGTGTGAAAAAGGTGGCCAGCGTCACTGAACCTTCGTTTCTCGTACGCGGCACGGACTGAATTTCAAGACCCACACCCACGGTGCCTTTGGTTATCCTTAGGGGCTGCAGCGGTTTCCCGTCATAGCCGGTTGGAACAATTACGGGCCGGAAAGAGACGTTGGTTTGCACCACCTGATTGGTCTCTCCAAAGCCGCCTTGATTGTTTCGGTAACTCAGCTGCCTGACTTCGAGCTTGGCTCGGTTCTGTGGACCCTCTCCGTAAGCTCCCTGAAGAGCAAGGTAGGTGTGCTCCTGGGGAACAGCCACGTCTTGCAAGTTGGGGTTGTACTTAAGGTCTGTGACCTCTTCAAAGCCCGATCCAAAAGTTTTGGTCCACGGGTTGATGGCGATCACTCGCTGTGCGTAACCTGTCTGCCCGGCTCCAGGAGGCGCCCACACGGTGATGGTGCGCTTAATGAAATTCTCTTGGGCTAAAATATTAAAACCAATAGGTTCAGGGTCCACAACGACCATGCACCCTGACTGATCCGTACGGTTGTCACCTGATACTTCTTTATCCCCCACGCGCACGGTGAAGGTTTGTCCTTTGATGGTGGATTTAGTGACCGCATGCTGCAAACATATGCGGTAAGAGAAGCTTTTGATCAGTGGGAAGCCCCAACCATCGTACTGAAGCACCGTAGTGGGCGCACCGCGAACTTCCATAATGGTAAAGTCCCCGGCCACAACGTCGATACCGTTTTCGTTGTAATTAAGGTCGGCTAAAGATTCAGGCTCTGCCTGACGAGGCTTCATACAGCCCACTAAACTGACGTAAAGAACCATCAGAGCCAGGACTCGCACGGCCCTTTTACTCCCCTGCTTAAGACGTCTCATGAATTCCCCCCTCATAAGATGCTCTCATAATCTGTTTCAATGCCGATGCTAAACACTTGCTGATCCGATTGAGTCGGCGAATTGAGAATGCGGTCAGCCCTTGTGTAAAAGGCCTTTGCCGTAAACCCCGCTCGGATGAACTTCACACTCATACCCAGGTGATATCCCTGCCTGTTGTTGCGTCCGTAGATGCTGGAGGCGTAGATTGCAGGTGCGATGTCAGATTCCGTGACAAAATAAACCAGCTCGGGAGTGAAAACATAGCTCTGCGTCCTGATTCTGTTTTTTCCCCAAAAGAGCTGCCCCATGTTTTGCGAAGAGGGTCCGGCGTCGTTGAGAATCCACTGCTGTCCAACTTCCAGCTCGCCAAACCGGCCGGTGTCCCAAAAAAACTTTCCCGACCCCATGTAGCCATCAAACTCCGTGGTGAAGCGGGAGCTTTCGATTCCACCGCTGTCCACCTCGAGGTTTCCGCTAAGGTAGCTGCGGTAGGCCACCACTCGTGGCAAATCTTGAAACCTGTAGTGAGCTGCAGTGACTTGAACTCTAAAGTTTCTCACTAGCTGAGCCTTCACGTCGACATACTCGGTTGTGTAGACGGGCATCGGCTCAAGCTCAGTGGCCTCATTGAAACGGGTCTCAGAGGTGGGCATCGCCTGCATGGCTCCTGCGGTTACCATAAAGGGTTTTCTTCCCATGTGCAGGGTCTGGCTGATCCCAGGAAAAGCAATGCAGGACCTGACCTGAGGGGCATCGTAGGGACAACCCAGCACACCCGCCCTGAAGAAGATTTCCCCTTCAGAGGTGTGAAGCAGCAGGCTCGCTTGACCCAGTCGGAAGTTGTTGGAAGGCAAAAAGTCAGTGTAGAGCAGCTGCGCTCGGCCTGCTCCAAGAGCAAGTCCTAAATCCGCCTGAAAGCGCAGATAATTTGTGAAAATAAACTCTGAGCCGAAATCAACATTCAAAACGGCCAGGCGCGCTCGCTCTCTATCGGAGTCGTAACTACGACCGCTCAAACCGAATTTCCAGTAAAGGGCATCAGGAGCCGAACGCTCCGCTCGAACTTTGCGGGCAGAGAAAACGGAAAAGAAGGCATCACTCTGATCAGCTGCTTGTGCCGAAGCACCCATAGGAGCGCAAAGCACGGCCCATACGGCCAGGCCCGCTCCAATCCAATGGGATTTTGCTCGCTTCTTCAGCATCTAACCCTCTCTC
>CAYRIE010000110.1:0-5842 GCA_964424215.1 uncultured Pseudobdellovibrionaceae bacterium | reverse complement strand
GGGTTCCATCTGGCGGTCAAAGAGAAGCACCTGAGCCTGCAGCAGAATAAAAACGCAGACGTTAAACACCACGAGGGTCCACGTCATGGGCGTCCCCCGCAGGCCCGAAACTCCTTGAAGGACAGGCAAAATCATTTCTCACCTGTCTGCTGTGAGCTGGGTGAACGCTTAGGCTCCTCCTCACCTTTGGAAAATTCAACACCTCCACCGGCCATCATGAGCTGAGCGCGCTGACGATCCCCTTGATGAAGTAGCTGAACGGCCTTCCAAAGGGGCACAAGGTCTGAGTGCAGCTTGCCCTGCCAAACTTCAGATCTTGCCAGAGTCTCGTTTCCCGCGCAGCTTAGGGCCAAAAGCGCTTGGGCGCTTTGCTCCCGGCTCAGGGTGGTTTTCTGCTGAGCCGCCGCTAAAAAGCTTTGGCAGCTTAAACCATAGGCGCCCTCACACCCATCATCGTCGAGCAAATCACTGCAAAGGATTTGGGCCACTTCCTCTCTGAGATCTGGCCGCCACAAAGCCCCTGTGTCCTCAAAAAGAGCAGCAACTTTTTGTCTTTCGCCCGAAGCCAAAAGCGCCTTTACCTTCTGTAGCTGAACAAAGTCGGCCAGATAAGGCCTATCAGAAAGGCGATCGAGCAATGAGAGGGCCTCATGCCAGTGCCCTTTCGTGAGAAGTTGCCTGGCACCCCAAACGGCGGCGTAATCTCCCTCTAGGGAGTTGAGATATTCTGCTCTTACCTGCGGAGACTTTTCGGCTGCCCACTGGCTCCAGTTTTTTATCAGGCGGGCAAACTGACACGCTCGCTCGCTCCTCGGATCATCAGAGCCTGGCTCGCAAACTTTCGCTAGATAGGTGTCTGACAAAGGAGAAGAGGACAAAGCTATGGATTTGGCCAAATAAGCCAGAGCCGGAGCTTCACGGCTATGAAGCGCCAAGTTGGCGTGTTGATCCAGGCAGGTGGCATCGATGAGGTCAGCTGAGAAAAGAGTCAGAGTCTTTTCAAGATCTGCACTTTGATAGGCTGGGCAGCTTTCGGCTGTCTCACTAGAGGCCAAAGGAAGCACTTGGCTTCGAAGCAACCGCGCACCTCCTGCAAGGGCGGTGAGCACCAGTGCTAAAACTGCCATACTTCCCCAGCGAGCCAGCTCCGGCCGGTAGCGCGCCTGAAAGTGCAAGGGCTTAGCTTCGACAAAGGAGCCAGTCACCTTATCGCCCCAGCTTTGATGGCTTCTGGAAAGTACGACCCCGACCAACGGAAGCCCGCCCAAAAGCAAAGAGCCCACCACCCAGCACTGCCTAAGAAAATAAGTCCCTAGCGCCGCGGAACCCGGGACCACGCGAAGGCCTAAAGCCTTCTGTCCTGGAGTGGCCTGAAACCGCCAAAGAAAAAGTGAGGTGGCCACCACGTAGGCTGCAGCCATCATGCTGAAGCCGCCTATAAGGCTAAAAATTGCGCTATTTTTTTCATCTAAAAGGGCTGCGCTCTGCGCCGCTCGGTAAAACGGCACAAACGCTAAGTTCAGTAGCGGGAAAAAAAGAATCAGATCCACTAAGAGACTGGACACCCTGGCCAGCGCCGAAGCCCGGCAGATTTGATCGGGGCTTTCACTCGGCCTGATGTGTTGATTTGGCATCCGAAAGGGATCGTCAAGAACCATAGGGGCTTATCGGCTCAAGCGCCGCGAATCCCAATGAGCAGCTTCGCATCTAGCCCAAAGTCAGACAAAAAGTCCCAAGAAAAAAAGACGCCCCTAAAGGGCCTTAACAGAGAGGCTTTTAAGGCCGCCGCTAGCATCTTTAATGAAGCTAGCCTGACCAACTCTTGAGTCCTCTTTGGACAGAAGGTCAAAAATGATAACCGAGCGGCCTTGGTCAAAATACTCGATACGCTGAGACAACTTATCGTAGGGAATCAGAAATAAGGACCGGAATTCTTCTAGAAGGTATTGAGGCTCTTTCACCACAGCACCTAGCTGATCCTCGTTGACGAGTCGAATGGATTTGATTTTTCCACTTTCAAGATGGAACTGATACCTGCCTTCGAGAACACCGAAGGCGAGCTTGTCGTAGGAGGTGGGCTTTCGGCCCAGACTTGCTGGCCCCTTGGCGCTGCCGCCGATCAACTCATCTTGGAAACGAACCGCTGCCTGCTCTGAAAGGCGCAGCTCCCAGCTAGGATCGACGCTGGCAAGTGTACGCTGACTTGAAACACTAAAGAAGGGGGCTGAGCTTTTCAACTGCACAACTTGGTAGTTGAGCAGAGGAGTCAAAAATAGAAGTAAAACGATGGCACCACCCGCCCAGGCGCGTAGACCATTTCTTACCAAATTCCTTTTTGACTTAGAACCCTCAGGCATCACCAATCCCTCCACCTGTTTTCATCATAAGGCCATTGCGAAGAATGTGCCCTGGTCGTTTTCAAAAAATCCAAACTGCTGAGCTTTTTCTCGACCCAAACTACGACGGCTGGACGCAACTTCAACATCCTACGAGGCCTTGGTCTAGGCTCCTTTGCCTCCTTCTGATCGGCAGATGAGAGAAAAATCCCAAGCAGTATTTCCCTGGCTCCCGTTATTCCAGCAGCTTGAGGGCCTCTTGCTCCCAGTTGTCCTCTCCCTGGCGGAAACTTTCCAGCTGGTACCTAAGCTCCAAATCGGGCCAAACGCCGTGCCCCTCCAAGGGCTGCCCCTGAGCATCCAGATAAGCTAGGATCGGCATGTTCAAAAAAAAGTTCTCACCGAGATCAGAAAGCTCCTCCCTTAAGGCCACTAGCACGGCTCCTGCCGTGGGCTGGCCGAGCACCTTCGCGCCGCGGTTATGGCGCAGATGGTGAGCGAAAATTTCGGCAACCGACGAAGTAAGAGAGTCTACAAGCAGAGCAACCTGCCCCCTATAGCAGCCGTAATCGCTAAAGGATTTTAGCAACACAGCTTCGGCACTCTCGATCACTCTCCACTGATCAGCAAATCTGAGAGAGTCGGGAAACTCCGAGACTTCACGGGGCTGAAGACCCAGCTTCTGCAGCACGCCCACCTCGGTGGGCTCACATAAAAAGGGTGAAATGGCTCTGAGAAGAGCCACAAAATTTCCACCCAGGTTGCCGCGAAGATCTATAAGGACTCCCTTATAGGCCGTCAGTTTTCTGGCCAGCCCCTGTACACGCTCCTTAGCGAAAAGATCCTCATCTTTATAAGTTCCCTCAAAGCTCGATAGCCTCAAAAGCGCAACCTCGGAGGAGAGCTCTGATAACTTTGGAACATGATCGACCTGGAAGGCACCTACCGAAAGCTCTACGGTCCGGCGCTGACCCCTTCGCTCCAGAACGAAGCTACCTGGGCCGAGCGCTTGAGTGAGGGCCCTGACGGGCTCCCCCTCCCGCGAGATAAGAACATCACCAAACTCAAGGTCCTCACCCACGGCGGGTGAGTCTGGATGCACTCCCACAACCACGACTTTGCCCTCCACCCAGCGAAGCTTCAGGCCGTTGGAATCGGACTGATGTTCATAGTACAGCCTGCTGGAGGCGGGCACAGAAACGAAAAGATGGGAGCTCTCCAGCTGCGAAAAGGACTGATTGAGGGCGGAGCTGATGCAGTAAGAGTCCACGGACTGACAGAGCCGCAAGGAGCTTTGCGAGCCTGCAACACAGCTCGGAAGCCAGCTGCTTAAATTCTTCGTGGTATCAAAGTAGTTTTCGGCGACGGTGTGACAGATACGCTCAATGGCAGACTTGGCCTCAGATCTTTTAACGAGGTTAAAAGACCAAAAGCTCAAGCCTGCTACAAGAACTAGAGCGAGTAGATAGCGAAGCAAACTGAGTTAGGCGACTCGTTTACGCCGCGCCAAAGAAGGGTCAATGTTGTACTGCTTTACTTTGCGGTAAAGTGTGGCGCGACCAATACCTAAGGCCTTAGCCGCTTCGGTGAGGTTGCCATCAAATGCATTGATTGCAGTTTCGATAGCCTTAGCTTCCACGTCGGTGATGCTCTCCACACTTGAGCCGCGGCTCACAGGAGCTGGAAACTGAAGCACATTGCTGCCAAGGGAAAAGCTGCTGCTGTCGGCGGCACCTGCTGCCAGACGAGGTCCCCCTCCCATTTTTTGATCCCATTGGGCCTGAGTGTAGATTTCAACTTGAGCACCTCGAGCCTCCCCAAGCTCCTTAAAAACACGAGCGCTTGAGGGATCGTCGCAAACGACATATAGGCAGGGTTTGTTCATCTATGACCTCCGAATAAATGTTGGCCTCTTGCAGTAGGCCTCACACCATTCATCGGCGGATCAATCTGAGAATTGAAGGGTAATTTTGAGAGAGCTGTAAGTAGCTAAAAAGGCTCAGGAAACAAAAAAGCCCTAGACCATGGCCCAGGGCTTTTAGCGACTTTTGAACGCTTTTTCGAGCAGCAGCTTACCTGCGGCCCGATTTGATTTTGCTTTGCATCTTAGAGATCAAGTGGACGGCCATTTTCTCGTGCACCTTGCACATTTTCAGCTCGTCTTGCCGGTAGGAGCGTTGGCTAGGGGTCAGTGTGCCCGTTTCCAGCTCCATTTCGTAATCCAGCTTATTGCCTCGTATGCCTTCAAGCTCTTTGGTCTGTTGTTTAAAGGTCTTGCTCACGGCACTCAACGGCGCCACCTCGAGCCATTCCTCTTTGCTCTTATACCAACCCATCATACGCAGAAAGCGAGCCTTGTTCTTTGCCAAGGTGAATTTTGGGTATTGGTCCTCTTCAAGCTCCAGAAGATTGTCGATGTTGTCCAAATCGAGAGTGTCTTCCTCTTCTTCAAGAGAGGTCAGTGTCGCAATTTCTTTTTCCTTGAGATCGCTCAATTTTTCGGTCTCCAGCACCTCTCCTCCTTCTATCCCCGGTTTCATCAAAAACTTTTACGTGCTTTGTTCAACGTCAGTGAGCACCCTATATAGCACGTTTTTCGTCTTTTTATAATCCTTGAGCTAAAATATTGTCTTTATTGGCGTTTTTGTAATGAGCAAAGGGTCAAATCGTCGGTATCCGGCCCGAAAGATCGGAAATATGCGGCGTTTCAGAAAACCTTACCTAGTCCATGCCTTTGCCTCTACTTCGATGCTATGAAAGCCTATTGAAATTATCTGGGGGGGGAAATGACTGCACCGAAACTCAGTCGTTCTATAGGTTTAACGGCGTTGATCCTTTATGGGGTGGGCGACATCCTCGGGGCTGGAATCTACGGCTTGGTGGGGAAAGCTGCCGGAGAGATGGGAAATGCGGCCTGGCTGGGCTTTTTGGTCAGTATGTGCGCAGCGGTTTTCACCGGTCTGTCCTATGCCAGTATTGGATCAAGGTACCCAAAAGCTGCCGGAGCAGTGTTTAGCACCGCGCGAGCCTTTAATAAGGGATTTCTGTCGTATTTAGTGGGCCTGGCTATTTTAGCTTCGGGGCTGACCTCCATGGCAGCTGCCAGTCACGCTTTCGCCGGTTACTTTCAAGGGCTGCTATCTGGCCTACCGGTTTCAGTGATCATTTTGGCCTTCGCTCTCATTGTGACCTTTGTGGTGTTTTGGGGCATTAAAGAGTCCCTATGGGCGAACTCGCTTTTTACGGTCATTGAAGTGGGTGGCCTGCTTTTCATCGTCGCTCTTGGTTTTAGCTACATCGGCAACGTGCCCTACTTTGATGCCACAACCTCTGCCAACCCCAGCGGAGATTTGAGCTTTCCGCTCCTAGTGGGTGGAGCGGTTTTAACGTTCTACTCTTTTATTGGCTTTGAAGACATGCTCAACGTTGCAGAGGAGGTGATCAATCCTCGCGTGAATATGCCGCGCGCCTGGGATCGCGAACACGAGGCTCCTCCTGTGACGCGC
>CAYRIE010000109.1:0-5856 GCA_964424215.1 uncultured Pseudobdellovibrionaceae bacterium | reverse complement strand
GCTCTGGGCGCTCCATCCCTGGGCGATCAAGGCCTTTTGGGCTTGGCGATGATCCAAGTCCCCTTCCCAGCGAATTTCAAACTGCCGGCGAACGCCTGCAGCAGACATCAGGCGCGGAATGGAAACCTCGCCGCCGTAGACTACCGTCTTGGCGTTATAGTCTTCGTAGGGTGTTCTTAAGATACCGGCCACTTTTAGCTGTGCCATGGGAGGTAGCTCACCTGGTGGAAGCAGCAGCCCTTCAGGGGCCACCACCGTCACCTGGTCCCCCTCGAAAATTTCAAGCTGATGAGCCAGGTCACTGCCAACCAGCACCTCGCCCGGTCCTAGGGCCCAGCTATCCCTTGAGGGATCGGCCCAGTGAACGGTGCTCAGCTCAGCAAGGCGCTCGATCTCTTGCCCGGGCAGGCCCTTGAGTTCGCCGCCGCCAAAGCCGCCGTCCACGGTTCGCACCACCACGTCCTGGATTTGCGCGGCATAAAGAAAAACATCTTCAAATCCGCTGCTTTTGAGATCTTGCTCAAGCTTGGCCTGAGCTCTCGTCCAGTCCTGATCGGCAGTCAAAAGAACGGTCAGCCGAGGCTCCACCTCCAGCATGCGGTCGATGACCGAACCGCCCAGCCCATTCATAACGCTTGTGACCAAAATCAGAGAAAAGGCGCCCAGACAGATGGCCGCCATGCTCACCCGGCTCAGGGCGCGCACCACTGAGCCAGCTCTGCGAGACAAGAGGAAATATCGAAAAAGCTCCCAGCTTTGCATTAGATTATTATGGGCGCCCCAAGGCGGAGTTGTCCACTGCGGGGACCTTTACGGTGCGTTAGAGTCCGTCGATTCATCGGCGGGAGCACGGGCCTCTTTTTCCTGATCCCTTACTTTTTTAGTGGCTCCGCGAAGCATAAAGCTCTGCTGCATGGCCTTAAGGGTTACAACTGTTTCATCCAAAGCCTCAATGGCACGGCGGCCCACCTGAGGCATCTCCGGCCCGAACTCTTTCATGACCGGCACAAACTCAGCAAGCTCTTCGGTGATGGTGTTGAGATTGTCCGCGAGCTGGGTCATCTTTTGGATCAGATCCCCTTCGAGCATTTGTGGAAGTGCTGAGTTCACGTGATGAGAAGTCTGCTTAAGTTCATCTACGAGGCGGACCATCCGATCTTTTTTGTTCAGATGAAGCACAAGCCAATGAGTTTCTTGAGCCATTTGGCTCAGGTTCTTCACCAGCGGCTTCACCTGATCATAGATTTCGACAAAGTCTTCGGTGCGCTGCCGGTCCGAGAAGGCCTCAACCAGATAGCTCAGATTTTCAAGTGCACTGGACATGTTTTCAAAAAGAGATCCCACCTTGCCACCGTTGAGAAGATCGAGCATGTCGAGACTGGCCTCAAAGGGGAGCAGGCTTCCGGCTATCCTTTGCGGCGAGCTCTCTGACCCCACCGAGATCTCTAAAATCTTCTCGCCGATCACAAAAGGCCGAGTGGAGGTCACTACGGAGTCGGCCCTGATTTTGTCAAAATAGTCTTGCTGCACCTTAAAGTGCACCCGCACTCCACCCTGTGACTTGAGCTGCACCTGGCTGACGACTCCAACTTTAAGACCCGCCATATGGACACTGGTCCCTTTGCGAATCCCGTCGGCTGCTGCAAGTTCTGTCTGGAGGTGAACTTTGGGCTTCAGCCACCCCTGTTGAAGCGCCAAAACGGCAAAGGTCGCCACCAGCACTCCGAAAGTTCCCACAACAAACAGTCCAGCTATTTTCTCATATTTCGTGAACTTCACTTTTTTCACGCAGCCCACTCCTGAAAGTCTGAGCCCGTCTGTTGTAGCTCAACAATGTACTGATGGGCTGGAGAGAACTTAAAGCCCAGCGGTGAGGTGTAGACCACAAGGTCGAGCTCGTGAGTCTCAAACCGCCTGCGCACTTCGCTTGCAAAAAGACCAAAGCGCTCCGGATCTAGCGCTTCCTCCGGATCTACCATAAAAAGCACTTTGGGCCTGTGAACAATGGACCTTAAGAGTAGCGCCATCTTGTAATCACCCCTGTGAAGGTCGGCCGGCAGCCCTCTTTGAACCTCTGTAAGTCTGTACTCAGCCAGCAGCTGATCCACATAGGCCTCATGGGCCCTAATCTGTTGCGGCTGATGATAGGCCAAGGGAAGCAGAATGTTTTCACGCACGGACCTATTGGCAAGAAGCCCGCCGCTCTCAAAGGCGTAGCCGGCTTCCCTCACCCACGGCAAAAACTCTTCAAAGGCCATCTGGGTAAGGCACACCCCTCCGGCCCGCACCTCTCCCTTAACCGGCTCAGAAAGCCCCATAAGGATTCTAAGCAGGTAGATTCCGGCGTTGATGTGATGAGCTGAGTTGAGCAGGTAAAAGCCGCGCTTTGGAAAGCAGGCTCTAAAATCTCGAAAAAGGGGCCGCTCTGAGTAGCCAAAGTTTAACCCCTCAACTTCCAGGGGAAGCCAAGATGGGGTGGCGCTCTCTTTCATAGCAGACCTCGATCCAAAAAGTGCTTCACATAAAACAGTCCCGAAAGAGTGAAGTTTACCAGTGTTACCAGAAGCAAACTTCTCACCACGGCCCGGGTGGTAGCCTGGGGTATTTCGTGGGGGCTCCCCTGCACGCTGAACCCCTGATGACAACACACCACAAAGATGAGGGCTCCGCTGAGGATATTTTTTCCGAGAATCAGTCCGACATCTCCTAAGGTGAGTGCGGAGATCAGGGATTCCACATAAAAGGCGAGCGGCATTCCCAAAAGCCAGTGGCAAAATACAAAGCCGCCCAAGGTCGCAGCTCCACAAAAGAATATCGCCAGACCTACGACACTCACAACACCGCCCACCAGGCGCGGAAAGACCACATAAGACAGCGGGTGAATCCCCATGACCTCTAGCGCATCAAACTCCTTGTGAGCCTTCATGGCGCCGATTTCAGAGGCCACGGCGGTGCCCGATCGGGCCACAACTATCAGAGCTGTTGCCAGAGGCGCCAACTCTCTAAAAATCACCATGACCATCAGATTTCCAATGTACGCTGCGTTTCCAATGAATGACACCTGTGCTTGGAACTGAAAGGAAATCAGAGCTCCCATGAAGAAGCTAAGGACCGCCGTCAGGGGAAGGGCTTGCACACCAGTGAAATAGATCTGGGCCGACACAACTCCCACCAGGGTGCGAAGACCCTGGGTTTGGTCGCGAAAGGTGGCGCGAAAGCTCAGATAGACCATCATGACCACCTGGTGCAAAAACACCAGCGCCTCTAGAACCCTACGTCCCACAGATCCAAAAACCGCATCTATCATATGGTAGGCTTATCGGTTCTGAGAGCCCCACCCTGTTCTGGGCCTAGGTCTCATTTGGGCGTTTTTCGGGGCCGTAAGCCCACAACGAATAGAAAAAAGACTTGGAGGCCTCTAGCAGCAGCTCGCCGAAGGCCGCAGGATGGCCCGACCCAATGGTGGCCCTGGGGTACAGCACAATGTCTTCTGGAAAGGTGGCATCAAAGGTCCTAAGGGCACGCCGCATGTGCAGATAGGAGGTCACAAGGACCACATCCCGGCATTTAAGCGCCTCCACCAGAGCCAAGCTCTGCTGGGCGTTTCCGAAGGTGGTTCGCGAGTTTTTCTCCAGCACCACGTCCTTAGCAGCGATCGTGCCGTAAAAAGGCAGCAGCGGAAAGATCTCGTCAAGCTTTGCGCCTTCGAAAACTCCGCTGATGATGAGCTTGCGCACCTGCTTTTGTGCCAAAAGGGCGAAGCCCTCGTGAACCCGATTGGCCCCTCCTGTGAGGACCACGGCACAGTCCGCCGTATGGTCCTCATGCCAACTGTTGATGCTCGTTTTATGAATTTGGAGCGCCTCGCGGTAAAGAAACCAGCTGGTGGCGACTAGGGCCACCAGCGGCACAGCAAGGGCCAGTCTCGTTAGACTTTTTCGGAAAAAGGACTTCTTCACACCCTCAGTTTAGGGGCGATAGGCGAGAACTTCAATCTCCACTTGAACGCCTTTGGGCAGCTCCTTTACGGCCACAGTTGACCTGGCCGGAGGCAGCTCGGTGAAGTACTCACCGTAGACCTCATTGACTGCGCCAAAATCAGACATCTCAGTCAGGTAGATCGTAGTTTTGATCACGTTGTTAAAGTTCAGGCCGGCTGCAGTCAGGACAGCGCCCACGTTCTTCATAACCAGACGTGTTTGATCTGCGATAGGTCCTCTTAAAACCTCTCCGCTGACAGGATCGAGGGGAATCTGTCCTGAGCAGAACACCAAGCCAGCAGCTTCAATGGCCTGGGAGTAGGGTCCGATGGGGGCAGGAGCGTTTTGAGTTAAATGAGCCTTTTGCATCTTAACTATCCCTTAGTTTCGAAAGGTCGTTGCGCTGGTGTACTGAATTATGATTTGAGAGTTAGATGAATCTACCTCGAGCTCTCGCCCGAAAAGGATGGAGTTGCTGTCGGGCAAATACATCCAGCCCTTCTTCGGATCGTTTGGAATTTCAATATCGTTGGCAAACACACGGATCGTTCTTGGATCTGGGATGTCCTCAAGCATAGAGCCAGATTCAATAGCATTCCCAAGTTCACGGCCTACCCTGGCCATTTCCAGCCCAAAATCACTTTCGCAGAGGTCAAATATTTTTCCGCCGTGCTCTTCAATAAACGTCTCGATGTTAACTGGGGGGCCTTGGGAGTCTCGGCTGCAGCCCTTGCGCTGAGATAGGTCCTTTGACGTCAGATGCGAAGGAATCAGGGCGCCGTAGGCCATAATCTTTGCAGGGTCTCTTTTGATATCAATCAAAGTTGCCGAAAGCATCTCCCAGGTCAATGTAGTGCTGATATCCTCAGCATCTGTCACAAAGAAAATCGCAAGATAGGCGTCTTCTCGTACAAAGTCGCTTTGATCAGGGTCAGTTAAAGCATTTAAGGCCGCCTCGAAAAAGACCTCCTTAGAGTTTCCATTGATTCCTGGAGTGAGCCTCTCTTTAAGGAGCACTTGGCCGTTAGGTGTGCTGTTAGTGATGTAACCGGGCTCAGAAGAATCTTTCTTAAAAAAGCGTCCTAAATCCACGGAGGCCACGTAATTGCTCGACGCCGGCCTGTGGGTGTCATCACCACTTGTAACGACAGCGACCCGGTAGGACAAGCGATCCACTCGCCTGAGTTCGTCCAAAAACAGGTCAATGTTCTCGCTCAGTCTTTCCTGTATGGGGCCCATACTTCCCGAATTATCCACGACAAAAAGAATGTCAATTTTTGGCATCGTGAAGACCGCAGCATCACCGAGAGACTGGATACGGTTTTCCCCTTCAAACTCTTCGATGCTTGCAAGCTTGGGAATGGCATCGTTGCCCTGACATCCCGCCACTGTCACCAGCATTACAGCTGCAGCAGCAGTCTTTATTAAATTTTTCATTGAGCACCTCTACTTCTTAGCCTGACATCCTTTTTTGACGGTGACCTGGTAGTTTGAAATTTCATCAAACCAAAACTCACCATCGTGAACAAACCAAACAGTGTCCCGAGCCTTCGAGCCCGTGGTGCCTTTCTTGACGTCGATCTTTTCGGAACTGTCGGCGATAACTCTATCTACTTGGCTGATCTGCTGAAGAAGTTCAGCTTCTACGATGTGCATTCGGTCTAGGACTCCGCGGATTTCATCAAGTTCCCGAGTGGCTAACTTTTTGATCTGCTCAAAACCTGCAGTTTGAGCCAGCCGGGCTCTGGCGTCCACGGCGGTCCGAATACCCTCAACAGGAGCCTGAAAGCCAACTTCAGCCGTGCCGCCGGTCAGTGAGCGGGAGTAAAGTTTTGAGGCCAGGTCAGCCTCTCCTTTGAGCTGCCGGTACACTCTG
>CAYRIE010000108.1:0-5891 GCA_964424215.1 uncultured Pseudobdellovibrionaceae bacterium | reverse complement strand
GATCCCCGGAAAACCAGGGTTTATGACGACATGGAACGAGACTTTGAGCGCAGGTGGAGCTCAGAGTTTTCAACGAAGGTTGTAAAAGACGCCTCCTACATCGATTTATTCAAAGCGCTCAGAAACCCCTACCAACAGGTGCTGTTCTGGGTGGGACATGCCGGATCATTTAATTCCCCAGCGGGCCTTTCCTCCGGACTCATCACCGACAGCTATGGTGACGACGTTAAAAATCTACTGAAGGTTTTGCCGGAAAACCTTTTTTGGCTGGGCCTAGTAGGGTGCAAAGCCGAGCCCATCTTAGAGGGCTTTGCAGATCGAGGTTATTACGATCACCTATCGCCCCGCTTTGTCAGCAGCTCCTACGCTCGCACCTTTCCCTTTGGTATCAATGTGCTTCACCATAGGCTCAAGGGGCACAAGGGAATCATCATCGACAGCTCTCAAAACCTCGTCCGCGCCTTTCAGGGTCTGCGAGCTAGTATGTCTGCTGCCAAGTGGCCCGCCCTGAATGTGGCCACGCCGCCCGAGGAACAATGCCTTATGGGTCCCTACCTCCACATCGAAGCCGTCAGAGCCGCCGAAGGTGCGGCCAACCTTGCCGCAGTCTCAGTTGAATCTGGCGAGTATCCGCTGACCGTCTTTGAAAAGCAGGATGTCTACACTCGTCACCCGCTTCTCTTGCCATGGAGTGAGCTTGAAGGTCTAAGTGATGTGTCGCTAGTGGTTCAGGGGCGCGAGGGTTTTGACCCCGTGGCTGAAACCGAGCAGATCGGCCAGATGGAGTTTTGGTCGCCCACATTAGGGCTCAGGTGGAAGCGGATTGAAGTGGGAGGTCGCCCCCTGGGGCGCACCCAGCACGTCTACAGGCTCGATGAGGAAAGTCGGCAGAAACTGGAAGAGGCCAAGGAAGAGCAGCCGCTTTACTGGCTTCGCTCCTGCTACAACTGAGCGCCAAATCCTCCGGGAACACCCTTGGTCACAACACTGACAGCATCGTGGGCGTGAAGACTTTCAAAATGAGTGCACTGCGCCCAGAAGTCCTGCACGAAATTCAGTGAGCTCAACACGGAAAATAGTTTTCTGCTGGCATCTTCACAGAACATCAGGTTCTGACCGTTGATCAGTGCAAACTCCTGCTCATCCACGCGCTTCACCGCAGCTTGAACCACAGTTTTCAGCTCCCCCTCCAGGGCGTCGATCAGCTCAAGAACGTTGAAATCTTCAGCGCCATCGGCGAGTTGAACTTTCACCAGCGCTGAGCTGCGCTGACTGTGGGGAGTGGCCACAATGCCCTTTTCGGAGCCGAGCCACTCAGTCACTTCATCACGGGAAATGTTCTCAGATTTAAAGTCGTCTTTAAATTGCATCTGAATGAGCTGCCGCGCCAGGGCTGCAGAGCAAGGGCAGGTGCTGGAGTAAAGAACCTCAACGCCCACAAAGATCTTAAGCTTTCCATCGGACCAGAGCCCGTGAATTTCTACTGGATACTGTCGCCAGCCCCAGTTGTCAGATTTTAGAGCCTTGCGCTTAACCGGCAGCTCAAACTTTATTTTAAAGGTGGAAGCTGTAGAGAGGTCTTTGTGGGAATCCACAAAATCCTTCAGCAAAGCCTTGAGCGTGGCTGGAGTGAACGCCTCCTGGCCAAGGTGCTGACCCACAGCCAAAAACAGCCGAGACATATGGATGCCCTTAGCGTTTTCATTGGCCAAATTCACGTAAGCATCCGACTTGGCAGTTAGGGTGAGGGTTTCATCGCCCACTTTCCAAGTTAAAGGGGTGTCTAGCCCGGACATCCCGACACGATCCAGCCGCCCCAGCTGAGCTCCCTGGGTCTTGGCCACATCCGGCATAGGATAGCCACCGCCCAAAGAATCCCTTTGTTCTTTCATTTTATCACCTTCCACTCTCACCAACTGAAGCCCCCTGAAAATGGTTCTTCCTAGTTTCGCGCAGGAGTAGGCCCCCAAAGTTGGACCCCAGCTCGGCTTTCAGCCGATTTTCAAACTCACGGTATAGCAGCTCCCCGCTGGTATTTCCAATAATGTCGTTTAATATCTGCCCCTGAAAGGGCGTCACCACAGCACTTTCAACCCTGCGGCGAAACTCTTCCCTGCGCACGATTAGGCCGCTGACCTCATCTACCGGACCCACAAAGCCCACTTCGCAAAGGTACTGATGCCCGTGGAGCGTGGCGCATTTGGTGTAGAGTCTCAGGTTTTCGGCTTCGCTCAGATCAGGGTTGTGGTGCCGGTGAAGTGCGGAAACCTTAAAGCACTGGGTGAGTGTGACAGATCCCTCCCCCTTGGTGCTCGCCCAGGTTTGATCCTCCTGAAAGAGCCGAACACTTTCTAGCTCTGTTAGATCCTCTTTTAAAAGCTCAAAAACATACTCAGTGATGTTCTCAATGCTTGGCACCACCTGGCTAAAGCGCTTCACATCGGTGTTGAGGTATTTGTGGTCGAGGTGCTCGCAAACCTTGGCGAGCGCACGATCCAAATTTGGCAGAGAAAAACTTAAGCCCGATCGCCCGGGCGGGCTTACCACAAGCGTGGCCTCGATCACAAAGTTGTGGCCCCAGCCACCGGGAACAAACAGCTCGCCCCAGAGGCCTTGAGCCTTTTCCTCAGAGATACTTGGGAGCTTATAGGAGTGTCCGCAGCTAAAATAGGCTCTTCGCCCGACGCGAACTTTAGAGTCGTGCTGTAGGTCCATGCTGTGAGGTTAATCCCACGGGAAAGCCCGAACAAGGAGGCGGCGCCCTGTGGGAAAGTTTTACCTCATCGCCTCCAGGCCGCGACTGCGCTGAAAAAGGCGCACTGTCCACAATTTGGAGAGAAAGTATCCCGAACTTACAGCTAAAATAGGGGTCACCCAAATCACCCATGAGGGCGAAACCACCGGCACTCCGTCAAAAAGCATGGCGCTAGGAAGAAGGCTTAGGACCAGGCCGACTGCAATGCCGAGGGCAGTGGCCCCAGCTCCCAGCCAGGCCATTTCATAATTTACCAGGCGTCCTAAGTTTTTAGAGGAAGCCCCCACCGCCTTAAAGAGAATGAGGTCTTTGGACCTATGAAAAAACCGGTACTGGAGGATAGAGAGAAAAACTCCAAGGGCTGCAAAAAGGGCCAGGGAAGCCATCAGCTTAAAAGACTTCCCCATGGACTGCACAATGCCTAAAAGTCCATCGAGTGTTCGCTTCACATCCACAGTGGACACGTTGGGAAACTCTGCCACGAGATCCGCCTGCAACTGATTCTTTGGGTCCAGCTCCATCTCAGGTAGCGTGGCTACGAAAGTTTTTGGCGCCCCCTCAAGAACACCGGGCTGAAAGGTGACAAAGAAGTTGGGCTGAAAGCTTCCCCAGTTGATGCGCCTAAAGCTCACCACCTTGCCGCGAACGTCCACACCTTGAACGTCAAACACCAGAATATCACCGAGGTTAAATCCAAGCCGCCGCGCAAACTGCTGCTCAACCGAGATTGCGGGGAGCTCGTCGCTAAACTCCTCTTCCCAGCGACCTTTGGTCAAAGACTGAGAAGACTGCAAGGCGCCCTGATAGGTCAAATTAAAGCCACGGTTTCTCATGCGGCGCGAGCGATCTTCCTCGCGCGTCTCAAAGGCCCCTTCCCCGAGATCTCTAGAGAATCCCTCGCCATTGACCGTTTTAAGGCGGGCGCGAATCATCGGAGCCAGATGCAGAGGCTCAACTCCCCTATCGGCTAAAAACTGTTCAAAGGGCTCTAGCTGCTCATCCTGAATATCAAACATAAAAAGTCCTGGACGCTCGTGCTGTGAAGGCAGGGAAATTTCACGCACCAATCCGCGCTCCAGCTGAAAGGTCATAACTATAAGAGCCACTCCTAAAGAAAGTGATGAAAAGGCGGCCAGCGTGCTGTAGCGCTCGCGATCCAAAAACCTGAGAGCCTGATTCCACGGCCAATCCCTGGACCACCACCTGGAGGCCGCAAAAAAGATAAGAAAACCTAGGATTACCAAAGCTGAAAAAGCCACCACGAGCAGCACAAGAAATAGGGCGCTGACCTTGACTGAGCTGGAAAGGTAAAGCGTTAAAGCCATAAGCGCTGCAAAAGCCGGGAGCCAAAGCATTACGGACCTAAAGGAAACTGCAAAGTGAGTTTCCCAAGACTCCTGAAAAAGCTGAGTCACCTTTAGCCTGCGAATCCTGTCGCTGTAGGGCCACGTCAAAAGCAAAATCACTAAAAAGCTCATCAGCAGAAGTAGCAGAATCTGCCCTAAGCTCACATTCCAGACAAAACTAGAACCCAGGATGTGGCTGAGCGCCGTCCTAAGAAGAGCGGACACGGCCCAACTTAAAAGGAGTGCCAGAACGCCAGCTACGCCACCTAAAAGTCCCATCTGGATAAAAAAGATCTTTTGCACCTGAACACCATGAAGCCCTAAAGACTTAAAGAGCCCAAAGGTTACAGCTCTTCGCTGAAGATAGGTGCGAAGAATATAGGTGGATCCCAAAACAGAGAGCACCAGCGCCACCAGGGAAACTAAGCTGAGATAATCGGTCAGGTAGAGGAGCGCTTGGTTGCTGCGCTCGGAGGCTTCCTTGTGGGTTGAAATCCTGATGTCATGGGCGCTAATTCCCCCTTCAATATCCCGCTTCACTTGCTCCACGTCCAGATCCGCTGGGAGCTTGAGAAGTCGCGAGTACCTGACCAGGCTTCCGGGTTGAACGAGCCCTGAGGCTTCCAGAGTCGATAAACTGATGTAGACCGAAGGAGCTAGCGCCAGCCCACTGGCTGCTGAAACCACATCGGCTTCTACCACCCCGAGAATGGGCACCTGAACTTCACCAAGTTTCAGTTGATCCCCAACTTTCAGGCCCAGTTGAGCCTTCAGCTCTGGGTAGATCCAGGCGCCCCCTTCACCCTCATGAATCTCTAGCAGGCTCTCACTTCCTTGCTGCTTTTCAAGGCTTCCATAAAATGGGTAATTGGACTGGTGGGCTCTTAAATGAACCAGGCGAGCCTGCTGACCTGTTGCCACCGAGGTGTAAAGTTCTTTGGCAAAACTCACCTCACTGCCCGCCGGCAAAAGGGACTGGAGCGCTTCCTTCTCTGTGCTTTCCAAATCTCTTCGGCCAGAAAGCACAAGGTCTGCCCCCAGGTGCTCCTTGGATGACTGTTCGATAGATGTTTCCACCGAACCCCGAAAGAGGCTGACCGTTAGAAGACCCGTAAGACCTAACACCAGATTAAAGACAATAATAAAGCTGGTTCGCCGCTGACCCCAAATTTCTCGAAGAGCTAAGCGCAGAAAGAACTTCACGCCTCACCCAATCTACCGTCTGAGAGTTCAAGAACTCGGTCGCACAGCCCCGCCAGCTCCAGGCTGTGAGTCACAAGCAAAGTGGTCACGCCGAACTTTTTCATCAGCTCAAAGAACAGACTCATCACCTGCTGACCGGTGACTTGATCCAAGTTTCCGCTGGGCTCATCCGCCAGCAGGATTTCAGGTTCATGAATCAGAGCGCGCGCCATGGCCACACGTTGAGACTCCCCGCCACTTAGGTGCCTAGGAAAATGATCTGCCCGGTGTTCAAGCCCCACCTGCCCTAAAAGCCCTAGAGCCCTCTTTCGTGCGGAAGCCTCAGAGTGCCCCTGAATCAGAAGTGGTAGCTCCACGTTCTCCACAGCGGTCAAGGAGTCCACTAGGTGAAACTGCTGGAAAACGATTCCCATCTTTTTTCCGCGCAAATCGGTGCGCTCTGCTTCGCTCATTTGAGCCAGGTCCTGCCCGCCCAGCACGATGGAGCCGCTGGAGGGGTCATCAAGACCAGCTAAGAGGGACAGCAGCGTGGATTTACCGCTGCCAGATCTACCGATGATGGCCACACTCTCCCCTGAGTTCACACT
>CAYRIE010000107.1:0-6031 GCA_964424215.1 uncultured Pseudobdellovibrionaceae bacterium | reverse complement strand
CCAAATGCTGAACAGCTCCGCTGATCCCGCAAGCAATGTACAGGCTGGGAGCGACGGTCTTTCCGGTTTGACCCACCTGCATGCTGTGGTCCACCCAGCCGGCGTCCACCACGGCACGAGAAGCTCCCACGGTAGCGCCTAAAAGGTCGGCCACCTGCTCCAGCAAGGAAAAGTTAGCTGGCTCTTTGAGGCCGCGACCGCCCGAGATGATCGTATCGGCCTCGGTTAGGTCCACACGCGCTGAGGCGCCTTGGATCACTTCTTTAAGCTGAAGTCCTGAAGCAGGTGCTGAAGGGCTTAGAGTCACTTTTTCTGGCTGGCCACTTGAGGCGCCAGCTCCTGCAGGAAGCTGATTGGGCCTTACCAGAACTACGCGCACTCCCTCACCGCTAAAGCCTACGGCGGCAGAGCACTTCCCTGCGTACATCGGGCGACGAAGCGCAAAGCCATCACCATCGGCGCTAAGTTCTGTAACGTCGCCCACAAAGGCGCCGTCAGTGCGGGCTGCTACCCGGGGGAAGATGTCTTTGCTAAGGGAGGAGGCGCTGGCAAAAACCCAGCTGGCTCCAGACTGCTGTAAAGCATCCATCACAACTTGGGTGAAGGTGTCCGGGTGGTAATTCTCCAGAGGAGCAGAGTAGAGCTTGGTGACGCCATAAGAGCCGCATTTGGATTCGGCGTCGGCTGACAGAGGCGCTGTGGTCACTGCGGCCACATCGTGGCCCTTGCCCTGCAGGAAATTTAACAGCTCAAGGCTGCTTTTTTTAAGTTCGCTTTCACTGGCTTCTAAAAAAACTAAGACTTTCGCCATAGGGATATCCTTTTTTATAAGACTTTGGCTTCTTCTCTTAAGCGTCGGATCAGTTCAGCAGCCTGAGCCTTAACGTCGCCTTCGATGAATTGAACGGGCTCTTTGTCTTTAGGAAGCTCAAAATTCGACAGTTGGACCTTTGAGAGAGTCTCGTTAAGTCCCAAGTCAGCCAAGGTGAACTCTTTTAAGGGCTTTTTCTTAGCCTTCATGATCCCGGGCAGCGATGCAAAGCGAGGCTTGTTGAGCCCTTTGTTGGCCGCTATCAAAACGGGTTGCGGGACCTGGTAAACTTCTCGGGCTCCGCCGCCGATTTCGCGCTCAATTTCTATAGAGGTGCCCTCTTTCTGAACTCTCACCGCATTAATAACGTAAGGGACTCCCAGGAGCTCACCCAGCATTTGGCTGACGGCAGAGAGCTGATCGTCAATGGCCAAGGTGCCGGTGAAAATCAGGTCAGCAGGGCCCTCCTTGTCAAAGGCTGCCTTGAGCGCCTTTGCAGTGGTTAGGCTATCAAGGGAGTCAGGGGCGTCCACAGCCACGGCCTCGTCAGCGCCCATAGCTAACGCTGTGCGCAGCGCCGTCACCGTGCGATCTTTCGGACCGACGCAGAAAATCACAGCTTTGCCGCCCTGAGCTTCTTTAATTTTGACGGCCTCTTCAATGGCGTACTCGTCGTAGGGGTTGACGATCCACTTGGCCGTGCTCAGATCCAGAGATCCGTCGGCATTGACTTTGATTCTCGTTTCAGTGTCGGGGACCTGCTTGATACAAACAAAAATATTCATGGGAAGGATCCTAAGTTTGGAGGCCACTAGAATTCCTCAACCTATGACAGATTAACGAAAATCGGTCAATACCGTAGCACCAAGGCACCGGAGCGCTCGAGATTTCACTTCGACTTGGGCAGCGAGAAGAGTTAGGATAAGTTGAAAATCAACTGAACAAATCCAAGATAAAGCGATGGAGAGTGCTCGTGAGCTTTTGGACATCTTCCATTGGAAGAAAATATCTTATGGGAATTTCGGGTCTGATCATTTCGGGCTTTGTGCTGGCGCACATGGCCGGCAACATGATCATTCTTTTAGGCGAGCAGGCCTACAACTCCTACAGTCACACACTTATTTCTAATTTACCGCTACTTTATACGACGGAAATTGTTTTGCTGGTGGCCTTCATAACCCATGTGACCATGGGAATTTGGCTCACCTCTGAGAACCGGCGCGCCCGGAAGGTGAAGTACGTTCGCGGCACTCACGGCGACAAGAAAGCTAACTTTGCCTCAAAGTCCATGGCGTACCAAGGCATCGTCCTACTCGGGTTTGTGATCTGGCACCTGATCACCTTCAAGTATGGCCCCTACTACACGGTGGTCTACGATGGGGTCGAAATGCGCGATCTTTTCAGTTTACTTGTTGAGAGGTTTTCTGAACCTGCTTACGTGGCAGGATACTTCATTTGTATGGTGGTGATTGGTGTTCACCTAAGTCATGGGCTGTCGTCTTCATTTCAATCCCTGGGCTGGAATCATCCTAAGTACAGTCCGCGGATTCGAAAGATCAGCATCGCTTATGGGATCATCATCGCTTTAGGTTTTATTTCTCAGCCGTTGTACATTTATTTAATTCATTGAGTGAAGAGGACAAAATGAGTCGACTGCAATCCAATGATCCAGGCGGAGAGCTCGCAAGCAAATGGACCCGCCACAAATTTGATATGAAACTTGTGAACCCGGCCAATCGCCGGAGATTCAAAGTGATCGTTGTCGGTACGGGACTTGCGGGAGCCTCGGCCGCAGCCACTTTGGGTGAGCAGGGTTATCAGGTTGAAGCCTTCACGTTTCACGACAGCACTCGCAGGGCTCACTCGATTGCCGCTCAAGGCGGGATCAACGCCGCAAAGAACTATCAAAGTGATGGAGACTCCGTTCACCGGCTCTTTTATGACACCATCAAAGGCGGGGACTTCCGCGCCCGAGAGAGTAACGTGCATCGATTGGCGGAGGTGTCCCTCAACATCATTGATCAGTGCGTAGCTCAAGGGGTTCCCTTTGCCAGAGAGTACGGCGGGACGCTGACCAACCGCTCCTTTGGGGGCGCTCAGGTGAGCCGCACTTTTTACGCCCGTGGACAAACAGGGCAGCAGCTGCTGCTGGGAGCTTACCAGGCTCTCCTCCAAGAGGCTGCTGCCAAGACCGTGCGCATTCATCACCGAAAAGAGATGCTGGATTTGGTCGTCGTGGACGGCCGGGCCCGGGGCATCGTAACCCGCGATCTGGTGACGGGCGAGATCCAAACCCACGCAGCCGACGCTGTACTTCTTTGCACGGGCGGTTATGGGAACGTCTTTTATCTTTCTACCAATGCTATGAACTCCAATGTCACCGCGGCTTGGCGCTGTCACCGCAGGGGAGCAGACTTTGCCAATCCTTGCTACACCCAGATTCATCCCACCTGCATTCCCCAGGCGGGTGAGGGTCAGTCCAAACTGACTCTGATGTCTGAATCCCTACGGAACGACGGCAGGGTGTGGGTACCCAAAGCTCCGGGCGATAAACGCTCTCCCCAAGAGATTCCTGACGGTGAGCGCGACTACTACCTAGAGCGGGTGTATCCCAGCTTTGGTAACTTGGCGCCTCGAGATGTGTCCTCTCGTCAAGCGAAGTACCGAGTGGACGAAGGGCGCGGCGTGGGCGAAACCGGCCTAGCTGTGTACCTTGATTTCCGAGATGCGATCCTGCGCTACGGCCGCAGTAAAGCTCCGGCGGGCTCCTCTCAGCAAACCATCTATGAGCTCGGCTCTCAGGTGGTGAGTGAAAAGTACGGCAACCTTTTCCAGATGTACGAAAAAATCACCGCCGAGAACCCCTATCAAGTGCCCATGCGCATTTATCCGGCCGTCCATTACACCATGGGCGGACTGTGGGTGGATTACCACCTGCAAAGCACGGTGCCGGGGCTTTTCGTTTTGGGTGAGGCGAACTTTTCTGACCACGGCGCCAACCGCTTGGGAGCCAGCGCGCTGATGCAGGGTCTGGCTGATGGCTACTTCATTGCGCCCTTCACCGTGGGCAACTACCTTGCCTCCAACTCTCTTCAGCCCGTCAGCGACTCGCTGGATGAATTCAAAGGTGTGAAGAACGATGTCACCGAGCGCCTGAACCGCATTATAAAAGTGGGGGGAGGCACAACGGTGGATGAGCTTCACCGCGAACTTGGTAAGATCATGTGGGAAGATGTGGGCATGGCCCGCAACAAGGCTGGGCTTGAGAAAGCTTTGATTGAAATCCCTAAACTTAAAGAGAAGTTTTGGGCTGAAGTGAAGGTGCCAGGTACCGCCAGCGGAGTGAACCAGGAGCTCGAGAAGGCGGCCCGTTTGGCTGACTTTTTTGAACAGGGCGAGCTCATGGCCAGAGACGCTCTGAACCGCGAGGAATCCTGCGGCGGTCACTTTAGGGAAGAGTACCAAACGGAAGACGGTGAAGCGTTACGGGATGATGAAAACTTCTGCCACGTGTCCGCCTGGGAATGGCAAGGGGAGAACAAACCCCAGCAGCTTCACAAAGAGCCCCTGGTTTATGAAAACGTTCAACTGGCCACGCGCAGTTATAAATAAGGAGCAGCGACTATGGCTCAAATTGCAAAGCGTACCTACAAACTTAAAGTGTGGCGGCAAAACGGCCCAGACACTCCAGGTCACTTCGAGACGATTGTTGCCAAAGACATCTCACCCAACGAGTCGTTCTTGGAAATGCTTGATGTTGTCAACCAAGAGCTGATCAAGTCTGGCAAAGAGCCAGTGGTCTTTGAACACGACTGCCGCGAAGGCATCTGCGGCGCCTGCTCCATGGTCATCAACGGCAACCCTCACGGACCTCAGAAAGCAACCACAACGTGCCAGCTTCACATGCGCTCTTTTGAAGATGGAGCTGAAATTGTGATTGAGCCGTTCCGCGCCAAGGCCTTCCCGGTCCTTAAAGATCTTATGGTGGATAGGTCCGCCCTCGATAAAGTCATCGCAGCCGGCGGGTATGTGTCAGTGCGCACCGGAAACGCTCCTGATGCGAACGCCATCCTGGTTTCTAAAAATGATGCGGACTTAGCCTTCAATGCGGCAGCTTGCATTGGGTGCGGCGCATGTGTCGCGGCCTGCACGAACAGCTCGGCCATGCTGTTCACGGCTGCCAAGGTGGATCATCTGGCTCGACTTCCCCAGGGGGATCCCGAACGGCGGCAGCGAGTCCTTAATATGGTGCAAGCCATGGATGAGGCGGGGTTTGGCAACTGCTCCAACACCGGAGCCTGCGAGCGCTCCTGCCCTAAGGAAATCACTCTTGAGAGCATCGCTCTTATGAACCGCGAATACCTCAAGGCCTCCCTCACCTCCCGCTAAAAAGGTTCCAGGTTCCTTTCTCGGAGCGGCTAATCTATAAACTGGAAATCTCTAGCTCATGAGGCTCACGGTTAGGAGCCTGAGGCAGCCAGAACTTCCGGCGCCGAAGTGCTCTTGCAACGGTCTGCCAATTTTCCTTCGAATGAGGGGTGTTCAGCCAGTCTAAGGTGGCCTGTGGGTTAGACACCAATCTCATATCCTCTTCTACGGGTACAAGGAGGTGGCATCTCCCCAAGAGACCGGGCAAGGTGCTGTAAGGGTAGCGCTCAACGCTATCGCAAATACCGGCTGCAACAGGGTTGCGGTAGATGTACTTGTAAACGTGATTCAGGTGATTCTCCTGCTCGATGATGCATCTAAAGTATCTGCCGCCATAGGTTTGATTGATCCTGTTGCCCAAAGAGGTCAAATCCCGGCTGGTTCCGGCCATGAAATATCTCATCGCTTCGCTCAGATTTGCCGAAGGCGTCGACACCAGCAGATGAAAGTGATTGCTCATAAGGACAAAGGAGTAGATTCGAACGCCGAATGCGAATCTCATAAAGTAAAGGTGTCTGCACATGACATCCCAGACGTCTTCCATGGGTACTCTGAACCATTCCTTATTTATGCATCGTGCGCCGACGCTGTAAGGATACTCCGATTGCAAGATAGTGTGAGGTCGTGGCATGTACATCTTTGTCTGCAAGCTTGATGCCTGTTTGGGGCAAGCTGAGGGGGCGCGTGAGAGTGTTAGGTCCGGCGAGGATCCGAAAAAGGAACCTGGAACCTTTTTAAAAAAGGAACCTGGGTGGAGGCTAGAATTTAACGCAACACCTAGATAGAAGGGTT
>CAYRIE010000106.1:0-6041 GCA_964424215.1 uncultured Pseudobdellovibrionaceae bacterium | reverse complement strand
TCAAGGGGATCTGACTACGGTCAAAGAGATCTGCCAAGGTTACGATTGCCCCTTAGACGCCACATCTCGGGTCCTGCAGCAAATGGCTCGGGCGGGTATCCTTAAATCGGAGCAAGGAGCTCGCGGCGGTTATCTTTTAGTGCGAGATCTACGCAAAGTTTCTTTATTTGACCTGATCGGGATTGTGATAGGCCCCATGGAAGTTGCAAGGTGTTTTGCAGGACTTTCGGCCTGTGGCCTCTCTCCGAAATGCAACATTGCTGGCCCCGTCCATCATCTCAATGAACAGCTAGCGGGGTTTTATCGAGGAATCAAAGTAGGAGAGCTGTTGAGCACGGAGCCCAGGGACTTTATGAGCTCGTGGCATTCTAAATCTGCGGAAGCTGTCGCAGAAAAAACCTTTGGAGATGTGCTGTGAGCGAGACCACGACTGCAACTATCGACACCACCTACAAACACGGATTTGTGACCGAAATTGATACGCACACCGAGGCCAAGGGTTTGTCAGAGGAGGTCATCCGCCGGATTTCCCTGCGAAAGGAAGAGCCCGAGTGGATGCTGGAGTATCGCCTTAAGGCCTTTGAGTACTGGAAAACTCTAGAGCCCCCTAAGTGGGCCGACCTAAAGATCGAGCCGATCGACTTTCAGGATATCTCTTACTTTTCCGCTCCTAAGACCACCATTACCGGCCAAGACAAGGTCGATAGCCTGGATGAGATTGACCCAGAGCTTTTGAAAACTTTTGAACGGCTGGGGATTCCTCTTCAGGAGCAAAAGCGCATATCTGGGGTGGCTGTCGATGCCGTGTTTGATTCGGTCAGTGTTGTGACCACCCATAGGGAGCAGCTCTCTAAGGTAGGGGTGGTGTTTTGCTCGATCTCGGAGGCTCTGAAAACTCATCCTGAGATCGTTCGCAAGTATTTGGGTACTGTTGTGCCTTACAAAGATAATTTTTATGCCGCATTGAACGCCGCCGTCTTCAGCGACGGCTCTTTTGTGTACATCCCCAAAAATGTACGCTGCCCCATGGACCTTTCGACCTACTTTCGAATCAACGCAGAGGAGACGGGTCAGTTTGAGCGCACCCTGATCGTGGCAGAAGAGGGAAGCTACGTGAACTATCTGGAAGGCTGCACAGCCCCGATGCGCGACAAAAATCAACTTCATGCAGCGGTGGTGGAGCTGATCGCCATGGATGACGCTGAGATCAAGTACTCGACGGTGCAGAACTGGTACACCGGGGATAAAGACGGCCGCGGCGGTATCTACAACTTTGTGACCAAGCGTGGAAGGTGCAAAGGTAAGAACTCCATCATTTCGTGGACCCAGGTGGAGTCAGGCTCTGCGATCACATGGAAGTATCCAAGCTGCATTCTGGAAGGGGAGAACTCCCAAGGGTTCTTTTATTCTGTAGCACTCACGCACGACCATATGCAGGCGGACACCGGCACCAAAATGATCCATATAGGGAAAAACACGCGCAGTACGATTATATCTAAGGGAATATCTGCGGGCCAGTCGAAAAACTCCTACCGCGGCTTGGTCAAGGTCTTGCCCTCGGCCGATGGAGCACGGAACTACTCTCAGTGTGACTCCATGCTCGTTGGGGACAGGTCCAAGGCCAACACCTACCCCTATTTAGATATCCGAAACAAGACAGCCGTGCTGGAGCATGAGGCGTCCACTTCGCGCATCAGTGAAGATCAGCTCTTTTATTTGCAGTCACGCGGTTTTGATTTGGAAACTGCCATATCTCTTTTGGTGGGCGGTTTCTGCCGTGAAGTGTTTAAGCAGCTGCCGCTGGAGTTCTCCGTTGAGGCCGTTAAGTTAATTGAAATGAAACTAGAAAACAGCATCGGGTAGGGAGTTATCGTTGTGCTAGAAATCAAAAATCTCCACGTAGAAGTGGAAGGCAAAGAGGTACTAAAGGGGCTGAACTTAAAGATCGGCCCAGGTGAAGTGCATGCGGTGATGGGACCCAACGGAGCTGGTAAGAGCACGCTCTCTCGGGTGCTGGCGGGCCACCCGCACTATGTGATCACTCAGGGTGAAGTTCTTTATGAGATCAACTTTGAGATGGTATCTTTAGCTGATGTGGCGCCAGACATTCGGGCTAAGGAAGGCATCTTTCTTGCGTTCCAGTACCCGGTAGAAGTTCCAGGCGTATCCAACAAATCTTTTCTGAAAGAATCGCTCAACTCCGTTTTGAAACACCAAGGGAGTGCTGAAATGAGTGATGCCGCCTTTGAAAAGCTGTTGCAAAGAAAGCTGAGCCTTCTGGGAGTGGACGAGAAATTCCTGGAGCGCTCCGTAAATGTGGGATTTTCAGGTGGCGAAAAGAAGAAAAATGAAATTCTCCAGATGGCCATCTTGTCTCCCAGGCTGGCCGTTTTAGATGAGATCGACTCGGGCCTGGACATTGATGCTTTGCGGGCTGTGGCTGAAGGCATCGACAAGCTGCGCACCCCCAACACCTCTGTTCTTGCGATCACCCACTACCAACGGCTCCTCAATCACCTCGTGCCAGATTTTGTGCACGTATTGGTGGATGGCAGGATCGTGGAGAGTGGCCCCAAGGATCTAGCATTGAAACTGGAGCAGCAGGGCTACGACTGGGCTGTGCAATAAGTGTGGATGGAAAAATCATGGTGACATTCGTTGAGCAAGCTATTGATATCTCCAGACAGGATGGGTTCCAAGAGAGCTTCCGTCCGCGCCCCCTTCCATCCTCTAGAGATGAGGGCTGGCGGCTCTCTCAGCTTAAGCGCCTTCAGCAGCTTGAGTTAACGGACTTAGCGCGTCCTTTTGAATTGGAAATCTTTGAACTCAGCTCAGGCGGGGAGCCTCGCAAGCTACCAGGTCTTCCACAAGGGCTCACGCTCACGGAAGCTTCCACGTTCAGGGAAGTTGAGGCTGCGGCCGATGAATTTTATGAAGATATCCCAAGGCTCTTCCCGCGTCGTGGCTGGGCGGTGAAAGTTGCAGCAAGCTATGAAGGGCCGGATCTTTTGTTCCAATGGTCCGTGAGCACTTCTGCTCCTTCGGGAACAGTCTTAGCCCCTTTGCAAATTAGCTGGGAGGTTGAGCCAGGTGCCCAGTTTCGGGCGGCAAGGTTTATTTCCGTTCCCGCCGACACTCTGGCGGTCGTGCGCGACTCCTTTGACGTTAGTGCGGGCGCGCAGTTGGAGCTGGCCTCTTATACCGAGCGCCAAGCGGGCAGCATCAGCTTAGAATCTAAACAAGTGCAGGTCGGCCGTGATGGCCGCTTCAGCCATGTGGTGCTCGATCTTGGTGAATCTTACTCTCGCCAGTCTCTGGTTTGCAGGCTTCAAGGAAAAGGCGCGGAGTGCCGCCTGTTAGGTGCAGTGGGCCTGACTGCCAAAGATGCCTCAGAGCATCCCGTGATCATCGACCACCAGGTTTCCCATACTCAGTCTCAGCAGCTCTTTAAAAGCGTTTTGAACGGCAGCAGCCGTGCTGTTCTGAATGGTAAAGTTGTGATTCGTCAGGATGCGCAGAAAGTGGATTCAAGTCAGTACAATAAAAATCTGCTTTTGTCGGGTAAGGCGCTAGTTCATAGTAAGCCCGAACTTCAAGTGTCAGCCGATGATGTGAAAGCGGCTCACGGAGCCACTTCAGGTCAGGTTCGCCCGGAGGAGATTTTTTATCTCAGAAGCCGGGGGATCTCAGAGGAGAGAGCTCTTGAGTTGATCTCAGCTGGATTTTTGAAGGAGGTCGTTGAAGACGTCTCCAGTGCCGCTTTGAAAAACTGGGTTCTGCTCGCTCTTGATAAGAAGCTGCCAGAAGTTCTGTTAGAAGGTGCCCATGGCCCTTCTTGACCTTCGCTCGGAATTTGCTGCCGCCACACAGCGGCTACCGGCGGATGGTGGCCCAAGGCTAATTTACCTTGATAGCGCTGCAACGACCCTAAAGCCTCGCCGCGTGGTGGAGAAAATTCAGCGGCATTACGAATTTGAAAGCGCCAACGTTCACAGAGGACTGCATTATTTAAGCCGCATGGCCACCGAGTCTTACGAAGAGGCTCGCCAAACCGTGGCGCGATTTTTGTCTGCTCACACTCACGAGATTGTGTTCACCAAAGGAACGACCGACGCTATCAACCTTGTGGCGACAAGCTATGGAGACGCCTTTCTGAACGAGGGCGACACCTTGGTACTCACCGAAATGGAGCATCATTCAAACATCGTCCCCTGGCAGGTTCTGGCCGAGCGGAAAAAGCTCCATATAAAGTATTTAAAGGTCACGCCCGAAGGAGAGCTCGATCCACAGTCTGCCGATGAGATCTTCCAAGGGCCCGTGGCGTTTTTGGCCATCACCGGAATATCGAACACTCTTGGAACGATCAATGACCTAAAGACGCTCATCGATAGGGCTCACGGCCTCGGCGCCAAAGTCCTCGTAGATGGTGCACAGTGGGTGGCTCATTCGCCGACCGACGTTAGGAATCTGGACTGCGACTTTTTTGCCTTTTCGGGACATAAGTGTTTTGGTCCCACGGGCGTTGGGGTGCTTTTTGGGAAGCAGGAGCTTTTAGAGAAGATGCCGCCCTACCAAGTGGGCGGCGGCATGATTGACGAAGTGTTGGCTGAAAAAAGCACCTACCTACCGCCGCCTCTTCGGTTTGAGGCCGGTACGCCTCACATAGCAGGAGTGCTGGGCTTAGCAGAGGCGATTCGATTCCTTGAGGACATCGGCTGGCAGGAATTGACGAGCCACTATGACGCTTTAGTGGAAGAGGGTCTGGCGGCCCTGATCGATTTCCCAGGGCTTGAGCTGCTAGGAAAGGCTCGGCAGCGCGCCCCGATCTTCTCGTTCAATCTGCGTGGCCTCCACGCCTCGGACGTAAGCTTCTTGCTCGATAAGTACGGTGTTGCAGTTAGGTCGGGCCATCATTGCACGCAGCCGCTGCTAAGAAAGTTTGGAGTGCCGGCTACGGCCCGCGCGAGCTTTTCTATTTATAACGATTCAGAGGACTTAAGAGTTTTGATCTCAAGTCTTCATAAGATAACGGAAATGTCACAATGACTGATTTAGATGTTCTCGTACGAGTTATGCCCACACCCAACCCCCAGGCGTTAAAGTTCGTCTCCAACCTGCCGTTTAAAACCACGGGCAAGGCCACTTTTTCTAGCCTCGAAGAGGCTCAGGGCTTCACCTTGCTGGAAAGTCTGTTCCAGCTACCCGGAGTTCACCAGCTTTATCTTTTTGAGAACGTGCTCACGGTCACCTTTTCCGATGATGCCGACCCCTATGACCTGCAAGGGGATGTTACGAGTGTGATCAAGACCCGTCTGCAGGTTCACGACCCGAACTTTCAGCTCGAAGAGGAGCGCAAACGCGACCGTAGCCATCTGCCGCCTGAAGTTCAGCAGATTGAGGAGATCTTGGATCAAACGATTCGTCCAGGCCTTCAGGGTGATGGCGGCGACATCGAAGTGGTGCACTACGATCTGGAAAGCAAAACCCTTGAGGTGATGTACCAGGGCGCCTGCGGCACCTGTCCGTCTTCCATGTTCGGCACGCTGGAGGCTATCAAGGGTATTTTAAAAGATGCCTACGATCCTGAAATTGACGTCGCTATCAGCGACGAGGCCTTTCCCTACTGAAGGATTCTGCGGGTTTTTTCAGGCGGAAAAGTGCGATTCTCTAGAGAGTTCGACATACTGGAAGCTTCATGGCCCACCACCGGGATCAGCTCTGAGATGCCGTGGCGTTTGCGATCGGCCATTTCTTCGTAAGCTACTATCTGAGCTGACAGCGGGCCTTGAACGTCGCGTAGGTCAAAGACAAACTCCAGGACAAGACTCTCTGATGAGGTGAGGGGGCGCTCGCCCTCCAAAGGGCTACCGCTTAAAAGAGGTATTTCGGGCGTGAACTCCACCCTATAGTTGAGTCGGTCGTAGTCTTTCTGTGCTGTGAGCGATATCACAAGTCTTTTTCCGTACCGGGACTCAAGAGTTTCCACTTCGGCTTGAACGATCAGATTGGGTGAGATCTTCTTAAAGATGCTGCCTTCTTGA
>CAYRIE010000105.1:0-6075 GCA_964424215.1 uncultured Pseudobdellovibrionaceae bacterium | reverse complement strand
TTCAAGAGCCTCGATCTCTGCGTAGCCGCGGCCACTGGCTGGGCTGGCGTCCTGCTGCGCTTGCAGCTCCTTCATTTTTAATTGAAGTTTAGCCATCTCAGCTTCACTTTGCCTGAGCTGTTTCAAAAGCTCTGCGCCCTCTGCACCTGAAGAGTCTCCGGCCGCTTCGAGCTTCTTTTGAACTTCACGCTCCAGCCGCGTTCGATCTTTTTCTGAGAGGGATTCTAGCGACAGCGCCTGATTTGAAGCTGCCGGTGTGGTCTGAATATCTTGCAGCAGCTGCTTAAGCGTTCCCTCAGTCACGGCAGGTTCTGAATCTTTACGTCCTGCACGGCTAGCAGCCGTTTCTGCCCTGAACCTTCTCCAGGCAAGAGTTAGGCACAGCAGAGCTATCAAACAAATCAGCACGAAAAGTACATTGGAAAAATTGGTATGCAGATACACGAGGATGTCGTAAACCATGCTTTATTGTTGCTTTTTCTTGAAAGAGTGACAAGGAGGCTAGCGCCCTAAAGAGGAGCTGCATCAAAGTATCGACTTTGGACCGGCTCGAGCGAAAGGAATTTTATGAGTGAATCCTACGATCTGGTTATCACTGAAGGTAAGGTTCTCATCTCAGAGGGCACCTCCCGCCCCTACACACACCGCTTTGAAACTGTGGATGTGGGCGTCACTCAGGGAAAAATCGTTAAAATCGGACCGGGCCTTGCCGCCCACGCCAGGGAGGTCATAAACGCCAAGGGCCTTGTGGTGCTACCCGGGGTGATTGACTCCCAGGTGCATTTTAGAGATCCAGGCCACCCCCACAAAGAAGACCTTGAGACGGGTTCTAAGGCCGCCGTACTTGGCGGCGTCACAAGCTTTTTAGATATGCCCAACACCTCACCTAACACCATCTCGGCAGGCGACCTTCAGCTTAAGGTGGATACCGCTCAAAAAAAGTCCTGGGCTCATTTCGGCTTTTTTATCGGGGCCTGCGAGGAAAATGCAAGCGAGCTTGCCACACTGGAGCGTCTCCCTCACTGTTCGGGCGTTAAGATTTTCATGGGTAGCTCCACGGGCTCGCTGCTGATGTCAGAAGATAGCTCCCTTAAAAAGGCCCTCGCCTCAGGGGCGCGGCGCATGGCCATTCACAGCGAAGATGAGAACCTCCTAAAGGCCAACTTTCAAAAGATATTCTCTCAAGGGGGCGAGCACTCACCTGCCCTCCATCCGGAGTGGCGCAGTGTTGAGGTGGCAACCTCTTCTACCCGGCGCATCGTCAAGATCGCCCAAGAGTTCGGCCGTCCTCTACATATACTCCACTTAACCACGGCAGAAGAGTTGGAGATTTTGCGTCAGCACAAAGACCTTTGCACACTTGAGGTCACTCCGCAGCACCTGACGCTGTCGGCCCCCGATTGCTACGAGAGGCTCGGAACACTTGCGCAAATGAACCCTCCCATCCGGGAGCAGCGCCACCAGGAGGCTTTGTGGAAGGCTCTTAATGAGGGACTGATTGATGTGATTGGCTCAGACCACGCACCTCACACCTTGGATGAAAAATCCAAACCCTATCCTACTTCACCTTCCGGCATGCCGGGAGTTCAAACACTTCTGCCCCTTATGCTCGATCACGTACACAAAGGGCGCACCACTCTTGAGCGGGTTCTTGAAATGTGTGCGCTAGAGCCTGCCAGAATTTACGGCATCAAATCTAAGGGGCGAATCGCACCAGGCTTTGATGCCGATTTCACTCTGGTAGATCTTAAAAAGGAATGGACGATAGAAAATAAAGATATGGCGTCCCGCTGCGGCTGGACACCTTTTGATGGCAAAAAGGTGACAGGCTCACCTGAAATCACGATAGTTGCAGGCCAGATTGCAACGCGCGACCGCAAGCTCGCAGCAGCTCGCCCCAGCTCCGTTCGTGCACTGGTTTTTGACCATTGATCGGAGCTTAGCTTCCACTCGCAGATACGCCGGTAGTTAGCTGGTTGCCCCAGCATAATTCAGCGGTGGCAGGAGCCTTTACTCACAGTCTACAAGGAGTTTTGCTTGATGATGGGCTCTGGCGCCGAGCTGAATATGGAGTGTGTAATCTTCCAGGCATGACAGCGCTCCCATGTCTTCTAACAGGATTGCAAACTCGCCCTCAAAACAGTGCGCCTTGCCTGCCGTCACAAGCTCGCCATAAACGTCTTCGGCCCACCATCTTAGGGTGGCACCTTCCTGTTCCTGTCCGCAGGCTCCAAAGATGTCCGAGGTCATCGAGGTCTGAATTTCATCGGCATAAAAGCTCAGCTTAAAATCTGCCAGGGGCTCGGTGCGAACCTCGCCAGGCGGCTGAACTCCTTCGGCAACGGGGGCACAGTTCTGATACCCCAAAATCAAAATGAGCAGCAAAACCGTATACGTCAGAATGTTCTGATGAGCTGGCTTCATCAGCAGCCCTCCTATCCTCTTAGGATAGGCCTCAGGGATTGTGGGCCGCCACCTGAATCTTCCTCAAAACGTCCATCTCCAAGGCAGCTAGCCATGGGCACCCAAGGCGTCTCAGCTTAGAACATCTCTCTGCCCGTACAGGCCAAAAAAAAGCCGGAACCCCTAAGGTTCCGGCTTTCAAGATCATCAGAATGCCAAGGCCAACCCTCTACAGAGAGGAGCCAATCGACAGCAGCGAGGTGACCAGAGTCATCTGCGCATTGATCTCGTTTCTGTTGTAACGGTTGTAGAGCTGCTGGTTCTCAACACTACTGGCTCTACCGCTGATCCTCTGAGTTACTCCCGTCTTGGAAGGCAGCGGCAAACGGTTCTGCTGGTAAAGTGAGGTGAGATCCATCGCAAGTGCTGCGTCATAAGCAGCGTTGCCACCCGCCAAAAGACTCATCTCACCGGGTACCGCTGTGGCTGATATCTGCTGAGATCGGGTCAGAATTTGTCCTCCCAGGCTCTGGAAGAATCCAGCGCTTCTAGAGGAGGCTTGGCCCAGGAGCCCAGCAGCCCCAAAGAGTTCCACAGGATTTGCGGGCCCAACAAGTGAGGGGCCAGCGCTTTCTTCTTGCATCTGGTCAATCGCGTAACCCAAGAAAGCAGTGAAATCAGCGCTCGTGCTGATACCGTGCTCCGCTAGCAAACCATTCTGAAGCAGGTAGTTGAGCACCACGTTTTCGATACTGAAAACTTCGAGGAATTCCGACAGCACGCTGGCGGGAACGCCCGCCTGCTCCAACTGCCCCATCACGCCTTCCATGGTGATCAGAATTCGCAGAACATCCTTCACTGTCACTTTACCCTCAGGAGCATAGACCCCCAGTTGGTCTATGGTGGTCTGAATCACCGGGTACATACTGATATCAATGGAGTCCGCACTGGCCATACCAGAGAGCTGCTTGTAGAGCGTCATCAAAGTTCTGGAAAAGCTGTTCTCAGCCTGAACATAGATGGCGTTTCCGCCCCCGAACACCAAGTAGTCAGCGATGAGACCGCGGCGGTTGGGGTCGTTCAGAATCTCCTGGAGTTCCACCCATCTCATACGGTAAGCGCGGTAGGGAGTTCTCTTGTCATCGGATGGGTTGAAATTGGGCGCATTCAACTCAAGGAGCATGTAGATGTAGCTAAGATATACCAGGTTAGCTTCTGCTTCATAGTTGGCGCCCCCGCCAAGACTCACAGTAGGTAACAGCGGATTCCCACCACGGGTGATAAACTTTCGTGACTTCACGTAATCGTCGACGCTTAGTACCTTCGGAGTCGAGAGCTTCTCTACGTCAAATGCTTCAGCTCGCCAGTTCACACCATGGGTGATGCGCGTCTGAACCACGGCTTCCATGACGGCCCGAGCATCGGGTTCATCGAGCATGGAGGGCCGGTAGCCCTCAAACTGATTGCTCAAAGAAATAGCCATCCGGTTACCAATAAGGTCAGAAGCCAGCAAGCGAGTCGTAAGAGTTCCGCTGAAGTCGAAGAACTCAAACAAGTAAGTGGGGTCTAGGCTGAACATATCGTTGGGGTTCAGACTGTAAACTCCCGGATTGATAAAGTGCCCCACCTCCTCAACGAATTCAAAGCCATTGCGGGTCAGATACTCTTGGACCTCAGGGTGAGAACAGTCGCGAACTACGGAGCGAGAACCTTGGCCGCGGAGCGCGGTGCGTATAGTCTCAAGCTCCCACAGCTTCTCACCGATGTTGTCATGCCGGGCGATGCAGTACCGGTTCGGCAGAGTCGCTATATCCACCAGAAAATTGAAGATCAAGTTCCGGGCGGAATAAAAATCACGGTAAACGTCACCCCTTACTGGATCCTGAAGCATCTCCTCAACAATGCCTTTGTACTGAGCGAGAGACAGGTTCTCAAGATAGCTGCCTTGATCTCCACTGAACTTAGAGTTCACGTACTCTTTTAAGTACAATCGCCATTGCTCATACAACCTCTTAAGCTCAAGAGAGTTGGCAACTAAGTACAGGTAGTAGTCAGGACCCGCAAGTTTCCTATCGTACCTATAGGCCAGCACCTCAAGGGCATGGAAGGTGTTGTAGATCCAGTTGCTGGCGATTTCCACAGCGCTGGATCCCATATCGTGACGGGTACAAAAAGGGTTATTCTTTAGAATACTGGCATCTTCGTCGGTGCAGTAACCAAAGGGACGAAGCTGAAGGCCGGGATTGGCCGCAAGAAACTTTTCAACGGACTTCTCATTGGGAACTTCTACGATTTTACCAGTTCCTGGCAGTCCATTTCCTGATAGCTCAACTTCAGACCGATAACCAAACCTCAAAGCCGCGATATCATAGCCGCCAGGGGTGACCTGAATTCCCCAAGAGGCCGGCACATAGTCCATAATAGATGAGGTGTTGGTCTGAAGCAGGTCTTCAGGAACACTCAGATACTTTAGCTCAAACTCAGCATGGGGCAGGAAGTTATCCACATCGGCAGAGCCGTTGAAGTTGTGCCGCAGGCCGAGGTTGTGACCCACCTCATGCACGGTGGTGGAAAGAGCGTCCACAGCCTCAAAGGTGCGGGCGCAGGGAAGAATCACACTGTTCTCCTGTTCCGTCGAAGGACTGACCTTCGACTGATTGACCTCCCCAATAAGAGCCATCACGTCGGGGCAGTGGTTGCGCACATAATGTGCAAGGAAGGCGTTGTTAGTACGATTTGCCATTTCCAAGCCCGACGCAGCATTCATTAACATTCTGTCATTCAGGCTCATAGATTCGGAGTAATAGCGGACAAACGCGTCCATACCGGATGACAAAGCTGCGTGAAACTCAACAACATTCGAAAGTCTGTTGTGTCGGCCCGCAACTAAACCCAAACCGTCATTTTTTAGCAGGTCGCTTAGCTCTCGAAGCTCAGCGTCCGTGATCGCAGGAGCCATAGCAATTTGAGGACTCATGCCAGGAGCCACCATGCGAGGCAAGTCGGCTGCAACCACTTTCCCTGTGGGCATGCCGTGCTCATTTCTTTCGACATCGTACCGGCGGTACTCTAAAGCCAGGCCGAGCCTTGCCAAAAGACTTTTAGCCCTCGCAGATGATCCTTGCACGCGAGAATCCAGGATATTGGGATTCGAAAAATCGTAATAACGCTTAGTTTCCTGAGCGATGAAGGTGCGAATCTGGCTCACAACACCTTCTCGTATGCCAGCCAGGAAGGTGTTCGCTGTTGCGGAGATGACCTCACCTGTCCAGGGCTCAGTAAGTGAGGGCCCATATCCTATGATAGAGCCAACGTTTTCACCCACGAGGTTGATCACGTTGTAGCGGATATCGCCCAGGGCCACATCCTTGGACTCATCCAGTCTGATATTGATATCCAGGCCAGCCTTTTTAAAAGCTTGCTGCCAAAGGTTGATCGACTCTCTTCCCACATCCCGCACCCAAGCATTCTCTTCGCGGTTGGGGTCATCTGGACCACCTGGTGTGATGTTAGAAAAGTGATAAACCACGTCTTTTTTTGGATTGAACCTCGAGATGCTCCGCAAAGCCTCATGGTCCTCGTGTCGGTTGATCCTATGGTCAACAATCTGATCCTTGAGCGCAGCGAAGTAACCAAATTTACGGTGGTCCGCAAGATGGAAAAGGCGCCTTT
>CAYRIE010000104.1:0-6116 GCA_964424215.1 uncultured Pseudobdellovibrionaceae bacterium | reverse complement strand
AGATTCTCCCACTGAGTGCTCTTCTGATTTTATCGGTCGTTTTTCTCATGAGCTGCGGCGAGGGCTTTTCTCCAGGGTGGTCCCTTGAGGCCTCCTCGGGGCTCCCCGGCGATGCGCCTGAAGATCCCAATTACCCTCCCGGGGATGATGGCGGCGGAAATGATGACGGCGGAGGTTCGGGACCCGGCGCTGGGGGGCCCCAGTTCACCCCTGAGGATCTAGCCTCATTAACCATGTGGCTTAAAGGGTCTTCTCATCAGGGCAACCTCAGTGCTGGATTTGCCGTCGGCGAGCAGGGGGCTTCAGCACTTATCAACCTGTCGCCATTTAACGATCGCCCCACCATTGTTCATGCAGGGGCGCCGGCCACTTACTCACGATTTGACGTATCCCGCTTCCCCTCTTTTGTCCTTTGCGGTGCCAAGGGTGTCGGCTGCGCCTCCTCCTTTGAGGACATCGGCGCCCAGCTCCAACTGTCGGCAACCTACAAGAGCTACTCACTTCTAAAGGGCGCAGATGCTGTCAGCCCCGCCTGCTCCACCTGCAGCGGCAGTTACACAATTACGGCCCTAGTAAAGCGCACTCACTCCGGCCCCAACATTTTGCTCAGTAACGGTAGCGCCTCCACAGGCCTTGGCCCCTATTTGAGCTGGCCCTCTGGGACGGAGATCTTTTTCTCAACCGACGGCGCCTCAGGCACCAACTCACTAAAAGTCGCCACAAGCGGTTGGCCCGAGGGACTGGAGTTAGTGACGGCAGTTTTTAGCCGCAGAAACGGACTTAAAATCTATTGGCAAGGTGAGCTTCGAGGGTTTGATCTTCTTAAAAACAAGGCCTCAAGCACGTCATCCTCTGAGCTGCCAACCTTGGGTCACAGATCAGCCCCTATCGACCAAAAGCTCCACGTATTTGAATACCTGGAGTTTAGAAGTGATCTGGGGCCTGCGGACGTGTGCAGAGTGCACTCTTATTTAGATGAAGTGTACGAGCTGGGGCTTCCCCTCCCCTGCCAACTTGAACACCTTTAGCAATATCAGTAGAGGTCCATGTCCCGATGATATCCGTTGGGAAGGACCTTACTGCGGCGAGCAGTAATTTTGCTCAGCTCCCTGCGCTGCCGGTCCTCAAAGTCTTGAAGTCTGCTCTCTATTTGCTGCTCAAACCGCTCAAGAACTCGCACCACATCCCGCAACTGCTCATCCTCTGGCCGTCTCTGCGGGCCTTGCTGCTCCTGCCGCTCAGCCATTCGCTCAAAGGCGTTGATCTTTTCATTAAGACCCCACCGCTGAATCCAGGTCTTCTCCCTTAAGTTGTAAAGCAGCACCCCACCGAACAAGGACGTTAGGGCTGCATAAATTAGAAACGGTCTGAGGTCCTGAGCCCAGCTCTGAGCGTTCACCGCCACCGTCAGGGCTCCGAAAAACGAGTACAGAAAAAGCAGAATGTAGAGGGTGAAAAGCACCAGCCTCCTGGTGCCGCCCAGAGCGATTTTCAGAGCATAGAGCCTGGCCCGCAGGCTCTGCCTCTCTACTTCGTAGTCGACTCGACCACGCCACATCTGCGTCAAAACATTGAGGATCATATCCATAGGTTACCTTTCATGGAGGGGATCAAAATTCCTACTTGCGGCAAAGAAGGTAAGCGGCCACAGCACCCACTGCAAAGGCACCGCCCATAAAGCTCCAGGGATGAGAGCGAGCAGTTTGATCGATTTCAATCATAGATTCACGGCCGCGCTCCATGAGCTGCTCACGTGATTCGCCCATCCACTCTTTTGATTCTTCCCACCACTTGCGGCCGTCGTCACGAACGTCTTGGAGGGCATCTTTGATTTCAGGCGACATCTTCTCGAAGGACTTTTTTAAAGTTTTGAAATCCTTGCGAATCGCCTTGGATAGATCCGTGGAGCCTCTTCGTGCCAGGGAATCTAAAGTGCTCAAGGCATCGCTGAGGCTTCTGATTTCGTTCCGGCTATAGGTTTGTGATGATGGCATTCGTCTCTCCTTAGTTTGCGTTTGGATGTTTGTTTTAGTCCCACTTACCTTTGATCCTGGTTCGTAGATGAATCAGCATAAAACATGTGGATTCTTATGACGTAAAACTTCAGATAGTTTTGGTGGGGACTAGGGGAATAATCGAGCTCCTGACACCCTCTCCAGACCGGCCTAAACCCGCGACCAGAGCCAAAACTAAGCCGTAGCCATAGAACCGGCAGGCCTGGGCTCGACGGCATGTAAAAGGTTTTTTTGCTTATCTTTTGCACGCTCGGAGCTTGAGCTGAAAAGACTTCAAAGACTATGCACGAACGTAAGATTTGTTTCGGAAAAGGAACAATCCATCCTATACTCACGGACCTTGTTTAATTCCCGTGGGTGAAGATTGTATGAAGCAAAAGATGGCCCCATTTACCCATTCAAGCAGTGCGAAGGAAGTAGTGACGATGTTGTCTGACGATTTTGACGATTTTGATCTTCCGCAAGAAAGCCTCGATAAATTCCTGCCTCTGTTTGCAAAAAACCGCGCCGAAGACTTAGAGAGAATTCAACAAAGCGTGAAGACCTCAAACTTTGAGGAAATCTCAGGGCTGGCTCACAGGATTAAGGGCACCGCGGCCGCTTTCGGCCATCCCCTCTTCGGGGACCTCGCCAAAGAGCTTGAGCAGCACGCTCTGGCAAGCTCCATCGAACTTTGCCAGACACTGGCTGCAGACCTTCAAACCTACTTCGTTACTCATATTGCCGGTTATCTAGAGAGAGGCACAAGCACCTAAAGCATTGATTGAAACGGGGGATGTTATCTATGCCATGGAGTCAGAAGTTACCGACTCGGCCCTTTTTTAGAGCCTTCCTCGGCGCCAGTGTCGCCGTAGTCCTCATTGTCGGAATTTTGCTTGGCTCCATTCAGCTCTACCACCGGAACATCCTACAGCAACAAGAAGTCCGGCGACTTTATGAAATTCTAAACCGCCAAATCATCCTCAACAAAGAGGCAGGCCTGTTAGCCCAGCGCCTCGAGGTCAGTCTTAAAAGCAACAGCCCTGCCCGCGACGTGCATCAGGAGCTTCTGGTGCTGTCGACCGAGGTTCGCCAGGAGCGCAACCGGCTCGAAAAGTGGATGCAGCAATCGAGCGGAAAGCACATTCGGGAAATTCAGCAGATTGTACGCGTCTCTAACCTTCCAGCCAGCCTTGAGGAGCTTCAGAACTTCACCTACCAGCTGGCGCGGGCCGAGAGCCTAAGGACCCGAGATTCCGTAAAAAGTCTCAACTTTCTCACCCAAGACGCTCAGGTCACCTTAACGGATCTGTTGAACTTTCTGACCACCAAAGTCGACCACGAGTACAAGGTGGCCAGTCAGACCCTGATGGTGCGTGCCTACTGGGTAGCTATACCGGTAGGCCTTATTCTCGTAATTACTTGGCTGCTCATATTTCGACCGATGCATAGCGCTCTTAGGGGGCGTAACGACCGCCTCAACGAAGCCGTCCTTAGGGCGGAGGCCGCATCGCGGTCCAAGATTGAATTTTTGGCTAATGTCAGCCACGAGATTCGCACTCCGATGACGGCCATCTTAGGCTATTTGGATCTGGTGCAACAGGACCAGTCCGTCTCCCCTCAAAGTCTCAGTCATTTGGACATCATCGATCGAAACGCCCGCCACCTTCTTCGGCTGATCGATGAAATTTTGGATGTTTCCAAGGCGGACGCCGGAAAGCTGCAACTTAATCCCAGTGAGGCTCAGCTAGATGAAATTCTTTTTGATATCTACAGCCTCCTCAAAATCAAGGCCGAAGAGCGCGGCATTGAGCTGATCATCGAATATGATGGCCCCGTTCCTGAAGTCCTTTACACGGACGCTCTTCGCCTGAAGCAGGTTCTCTTTAACATCGTTGGCAATGCCGTTAAGTTCACCTCCCAGGGCTTTGTGAAAGTGGTCGTGAGCATGGAGCCACGAAGGCGCAGACTTTTGCGCTTTGATGTTAAGGACACCGGTCAGGGCATACCCAAGGCCCACTTTTCCAAACTGTTTAAGCCTTTTGAACAAGTGGATGCCTCAAGCACCCGCACATCCACCGGGACAGGGCTGGGCCTGGTGCTATCAAAAAAGATCACTGAGAAGCTGGGCGGAAACCTAACCCTAGAGTCCAGCACCCCTGGGGTGGGAACAACCTTTAGAATCTCCATCGCCGGGGGCCAAGTTGCAGCCGACAGCTGCAATCTGCGCAAGTTCCCCCACAGTGAGCTCACTAACAACGCCATCCACCACCCTAGCGGTATGGCGCCAGCTGGCGCACTGGACGGGCGAAGAATTCTCATCGTTGATGACGTGGTTGAAAATGGATACCTCTTTCAGGTCTACCTGGAACAGGCCCGCGCCCTCCCCGATTTTGCCTCCTCTGGAGCTAAGGCTCTGGAAATGGCTAAGGAAAAAAGCTACGACCTTGTGCTTTTAGACCTGCAAATGCCAGGCATGGATGGGTTCACTGCCTTAGAGCAACTAAGGGCCCTCGGGTTTGATAAGCCCATTTTTGCACTGACCGCCCACGCGATGAGCGAAGAAAGAGAGCGGGCCCTCAGTGCGGGTTTCAATGGTTTCATCACCAAGCCCATTCGAGCCAAAGAGTTTTTAGAGACTCTTGAGGATCATTTCAGATCCCGAGAAATCAGAGACCTTGAGATCGGCCGCTATTCCTTCAGCTAGCCCCTTTCCGTCAAGGCCTTTGTGGCTTTTGCTCAGATCTTAAGCATTTTAATATTCCGCATGGCTCGGCCCTGACAGTTTTCCGTAAGGAAATTCATGCTGCGGGCTACCGATGCATGACAGGCCCTCCTCCACTCAGTAAATCTTTCACGGTCGACGGATCGACTACTATATCTTGGGGGGATTATGACGGGCCTACGCTACAGCTTGATGTTGCTACTGATTACCTTTGCCGTGCCAGGTGGTGCCCAAGCCCCGCTGGGCGCTCCGCCTCAGTACGACAGTGGCTATGTGGTTCCTGTAGCCAGCAACGAAATCAAGATCATGGCTTATAACGTTGAGAACCTCTTTAATGCCGAACACGAGGGCACCCATCAGGACTGGGAATTTTTGCCCAAGGGCCACCCGGTGAAAACCCGCTGCCGCGAAATCGGAAACGATTACTACCGCATCAAGTGCTACACGACCGACTGGACTCAGGACAAAGTGATGCTAAAGATAGGCCAGCTCGTTGTGGCTATTCGAGCTCAGGGAGATCTGCCCGATCTTCTGGCGCTTGAGGAGGTGGAGAGCGAGCAGATAGTGGCCTACCTAGCTCAAGGCTTAGGCTATTCAGGTTATGTGTTCCACAGAGGCCCTGACGAGCGTGGAATCAACGTGGCCCTGCTTTACCGCGAACGCAATCTAAGGTTTGCCAGCTGGGACCCCATCAACGTGAGCATGCCGGGAGCGCGTCCGACCCGAAATGTTCTGCGAGCGCACTTTTATATCAACTCTGAGAACCGAAACGACGTGCTGGGAATCTACGTGAACCACTGGCCCTCCCAGGGTAACCCCACCGCTTACCGCGAGTACATCTCCCGCCAGCTGATGCAGGAAGTGGAGGCCGGCGTAAGAGTTCTTTCTAAGGACAACTACTATGTGGTGATGGTGGGCGACTTTAACTCCGTCCGGGGGGAGACGCCCCATCCGCTTTACGACTACCTTCTGAGCCGAAACTGGCCCCTATTTTTACTGGATGTGCACGATCTATCGGACCGCTCGCGAAACCCCATGAACGGCATCATGCCCCAGGCCACGCAGTTTTATGCGACCCAAAGAACTTGGGATCGGCTCGATCGCATTCTGGTCAGTCAGAACCTTTTTGACGGAAGGGGCCCTGAGGTTATTCCCGAGAGCTTTCGGGTTGTAGCCCCCTCATATATGACCACAGTCCATGCTCCGAGCGGAACGCCCCAAATACCCTTGCGATATAACTTTGATGCCACCCACCCGAGTGAAGCCGGGTTTTCAGATCATTTTCCAATCATAGTTAAGATCCGCCTGCGGCCTTACTGAAGCGTGTTTGCGCCGATTTCCCCTTGGGGAAGGTGAGCTTTTCAGGAGGGAGCACCGCCGGCGTGGCCCTTCCGCAG
>CAYRIE010000103.1:0-6138 GCA_964424215.1 uncultured Pseudobdellovibrionaceae bacterium | reverse complement strand
GTGAAGATCTTTTAGCTCAAACCCAGGCCGAGGTGATCGGCGGGGTGGAGCTCACGCGTGATCAGGCCAGAGTCTTTAAGATTGGCCCCAGGGGCGCGCTCAAGTTGATACTTGAAGGGGATTTCACTTTTGAAGAGAAGGTGGCGCTTTGGCGAGAGCGCGTAAGAATATCTAAAAGCGAGCAGCTTTTTGTAAGCGATGAGGTGCCGTTTCGGTTTGAGGATCAGAGCGCTTACGCCTTTGTGGGGCTTGCTGTAAGAAAGCAGCGCTCCCTTCTTTTTATCTTAAAGGACGGAACGACCGTGTTAACTCACACACCTCTTCACCTAGATGCTGTGATGAAGCACCTTGGCGGCGGGGTCAGAGCTGAGGTTCAAGGCGTTCCGTGGCATCCAAGTTTTTCGAATGATCTTCTGAGAACAGTGCTCGTTGAGATCTTGCGAGAGACTTTATCTGAGAGGTAGCCCTTAGGGGGAGCTCATGCCCTTGGGGCAAGCTTTTAATGGGCCGGCTCTTATAGGCATCAGCTCTTTATGGGCCCCCAGCTAGCCTTCCCCCCGGCTTTGGTCTTAATCTTTTCAAGTGAGTGCTGAGGGCAGCTGAGCCAAGTTATTTATCAAAAAGTGTTCATAATCCCATCCCCCTTAGCCGAGAAGTGGGGGGATGAGACCACTTAAAAATCCACTTAGTTTAATAGCCGTTTTGCTTTTTTCAGCCGGGCCGGTTTGGGCTCAGTTTCACGCGGATCTATCAAGAGAGTGCCAAGTGGTGCTTAGCAACCTCGGGCCGCGGGCCGCACACAGTTGCCCCCACGCGCCAGCTCTTACTCCGGCGCAGATTGATGAAAAGCACGGCGATGGCTACTTTGAGTACATATGGCAAAACGTCCTTCAGGCAGCCGAAGATCACGGGGTCTCACCTGGAGTTCTTATGGGCACGCTAATGAAAGAGTCCCACTTTATGCCAACAGCTGTCTCCTGTAACGCCAGTGGAACGATTGCCGCTAGCGGCATCGCGCAGATCATTGTTCGAAAGGCCGCAGGGGAGGAGGCCATAGCGCAGCTAAGTAACTCTGCTGAGGAACGATTTCAGCAGATGCTCAGGGAGCGCCAGGCGCAGGACCCTAATTTCGTGGTGCCAGAAGGTGAGATCTACACCATGGCCAAATTTCAGTGGGTGCACGGAATTGACAGTCACGTTGTAGACCCAGCAGGGATTGATCTTTTTGAAGGCGCCTGCAGCACCACCAACGAGTCGGGGCTGGTAAGAACTTGCAGATCTGAGATGAGCGGATCATCTAATGGCCTCAGAGGGTTTCCCGGCTGCTTTGAGGCGATCAAAGAAAAGTGCAAGGTAGGGGATAACATCAGAAGCAATCTGTTTTGTCCTGCCTACAACATTCAGCTATCTGCTGTGTACTTAAGATTTCTTTCAGAAAACAGAACGCTGGTAGCAAGCAACCCCACCGAGGCTGGTCTGATGCGGGCCGTGGTGGAGCGCTACAACAACGCTGGCGATAGAGAGCGCAACTGTCACGTTCATGCGATCACGGGGAGGGGCGGCGGCTTTGGCGGCTCCCACGTGGCCAGCTACTGCACTCTTGAAAACGATTATTTGCAATCAGGCCTGCCGGGCGTTTTGCCTGCGGCCAGATCGGAGTCCGTCCAATGAAGACAAGTCGAGCCCTTTTAGTGGTAGCTGTGATGCTTTTAGTTCTTGCAGGACTTTTGCTGGTTACGCCAAATCAGCTGGAGCCCACAAGGCTGCCAAGCTCCACGGGTCAGCCCACGGCAGCTGAAAGCTCGCTGGCCTTTCACAAGCTCAAAGGTGAGCTGCAAAAGGCTAAAAGAGAGCAAACGCCAGCTCAGGTGGCCTCCTGGAAGGCAAGAGCTGAACTTCTGGCGCTTCAAGTGAGCGCTATGGATTATGAAACGCTGCTAGCTATTTACGGCAGGCTTTTGGGTTTTGAATTTAACGATGCTCACCTAAGGGCGCGGCTTGAGGGCGCAGTGTCCCGGCTTGGCAAATTAACTAGCTCAGCTGCTAGCGCCGCCAAAGACCTTAGCAAAGTGGTAGAGAAGCTTGGAAATGAGGGGCTAACTCAGGTTCAAAGGGAAGCATTTTTTGGTGAGCTTGAGGCCTTTGAGGTTTTCTTTTACCGCACTTATAAAAGCTCCCCAAAGCAGCACCTATCTGCACTGTTTTTGTCCGGCAAAGCCGCTCACGCCAGATACTTTCAAGGTGTTGAGTACCTAGATCAGTACATCGCAGAGTGCGCCCGCCCGGGCATCAAATGCCCTCACCTCAAAGAGGCCAAGATCCTGCGCGGCAACCACCAGGACCTCATCGAAAAGTTCGAATAGATTTTGGTGAGTTGGCCTGCTATCGCCAATTTTGGAGAAGTGATGATGTGAATTAACTTTCATTAGATACCCATAGACTTTTTTCGCGACTTCTTTACTGTTTCCTTCTCGCCCACTTCAGAAAGAGCCTCCATAAATTTAACTCGAAAATTCTTTTCGGCAACCTCGGAGCTTAGGCCATCTAAAAACTCAACGAGGACGGTTTTCATCAGTGCCTGCCTTGGTATGCCACGTCTTTTAGCTTCTCTGTCTAGGCCCTGGACCATCCACAAGGGCAGGTCTACGTTGACCTTCTTTGAGGAATTTGAAAAATCAAGATAGCTGGAGACATCCTCGCCCTCGTCAAAGCGCTTATCGAATTCTTCAGCAGTTATTCTTTGGGTCTTATTCCTCTTTGCCACTTTTTTCCTCCGCTTGCTTTCTTATGCTAGAAGCTTCTTTTTCTCCGCACCGCCTAGCCGAAATAATGCGAATAATTCCTTCACCTCTCTCTGTGTACACCACTAGATACGGCCTTCCTTGATGGTCGCACAAAAGAACCATGCGCAGCTCATTTTCAAATGTATGAACGGGAACAATGATGTGGTCTTCATACAGAAAGAACGTCTGTGCTTCTTCGAATGAGATGCCATGTTTTTCCTTGTTGCTCTGGTTCTTACTCTCATCCCACTCGAATACTATATAGTAATTATACTCTTTCTATACCTACTATCAATTATTTTTGTAACCTACTGGAATCGCAACAGAAAGCTGTTGGACCACAAAAAGAGCTGCTCCAAACGGCTGTGGCTAGGTGGAGGGTGGAGAGATGAGAAAATCTACGCTGTCACCACTGAGCAATTTTTAGAATTTTGATAACTCCACAGCAGGCGAGAGGTATGATTATAGCTCGAGCCAAGTAGAAAAATGGCCATCTATTCTAGTTGTGGGCTCAGGCGGCCTTAATGATGGTTTCGATCTGCGGAAAGACGACCTTATTCCAAAACTCTTTGAGTTTGGCGTCTTCTGACACACATAGAGCCATCATCAAGTGAAAAGCTTCTGAAGCGATTTCGTTAGGCTTTAAGTCAAAAGATTTTCCCCAAGACTGAATGTCAAAATAGAAAAACGCACGAACATCTGTCGTGAAAAAGGGAGTGTTTGAGTCTGTGTTGAAGGACTGATAAACGGATGAGTCAAAAATCTCATTGAAGATGTCATTGGTTGAGGCTCCCCTCTGCAGAAAATGCAAATAGACAGCAATCATAGCTCTGACTAACACAGTCTTATTTGATCCTGGAAACTTCAGCAAGATCTCATCCAGGCACTGCTGGGCGACGTGTGACATCCGAAACTGAATTCTGGGTTTCAAACCCAACTCGGTAAGCCAGTCATTAAACTTTATGCTTACTTTATTGTCCCAAAGCTCAGCGCCGCAATCACTGCATACAAGAGCTTGGGCCTTAAACACGTGGCCACTCAATTCTCTTTCGACAGTAGCCCTATATGTGTTGCTGTGGGTACACTCTTTCAAGACCTTCTCCTTTAAACAATTCGAAACTTCTGACGAGTTCTTTTTGCCTCAAGTCTAAAGCTTTGAATTGAAACTCCTTTCAAATCTCCTTGGTCGAAAAAGTATCCCTTCAGGTAGTACAAGTAGCTATGGCGACCACGGACTATTTCAAAGTTAATGTTGAAAACCTGATCCTCACCCGTACGCCCGTGTTGACCCTTGGTGCTAGTCCGCTGCTTCCAGCGGACCTCAGCATTGAGTGGGATAAACTTTACTAACCTCAAAAACTCGGCCAGCGACAAATTGGGCGGTGATTTGCTCGGATTGTCCCAATATTCCAACTCCAGATGAACTGCAGCTCTGAGCCTTTCAACCGCAGTTTTTGTTTCATCCTGCAAAATAGAAAGCTGATCTTCCTGATCCACATATCTCTCCCTGATTCTATATAACGCGAGTAACAGTTTGCAATGCAGTTTTATCATACCTATGATAATTGCCAACAAAAAAATATCATATGTATGATAAACGTGTAATTTAAGATGGTTAGGTGCACCCGCGGGCTGCTCTCACGGGGCTTTGTGCTGGACCTGCCTGGTGGCTTTTTACGTGTCGTGATTCGGCCGATGCAATCAGACTGTAGTTTCTCCCTTCAGGAGATGTCAAAGTGATATTGTTTATAAGATCTAAGAAGTTGAGAGATTGAGCAAGAGGAGCTCCGGATGGCGCTTGCCTTGAAAAATGCAGGACTCACTTCAAGCTTTTTTGGGTCTATAGTTCGAATACTTCGAATTGGTGATGGTGACAGGACTCGAACCTGTAACCTGCTGCTTAGAAGGCAGCTGCTCTATCCGGTTGAGCTACACCACCACGGTGCGGTAAAGCTCAGAATAGTAGGAATATATCGGGCGAAGTTCAACGAAAAATAGCCGCCTCACCCTCGATAAATCCTCTTTAGGGAGGCCCTAGAGGGCAAGGTGTGCGTATTTTTGGGGCGGGCGCGGGCCCTTAAGCCTTTAAAGCAGCTGGTGGGAAAAATTCACCGTCAAAAGGCTTGTGGCTTGATAGCGCTCCTGAAGCAGCGGCTGCTTGATAAAGCTGATCTCGTAGTTAAGCGCCATCCACTCATACATCTTGGTCATGATGGCAGCTTTGATCTCAACGTCAGCTAACTCCAATTCATTTCGGCGCTCGGCCTCGGTGGGCTCCTCAGCGTTAAAGGGCACAAGAATCTCAGCGCTCAGCTTGTAGGAGGTTTTCTCATCAATGTTACCCGCCAGGTCAATTGCTGCCTCAGCGCCCACGTGCGCGTAGCTATTTAAAAAGCGCACCTCGATCTCTGGGGTGTCAGGGTCATCGTCAATAGCGTACTGGCCGTCAGCTGTCACTTGAAGGGCGCCAAAACCCAAACGGGTTGTGATTTTAAGATCTTCCTCTTCAATGATTCTGGCAAAAAGCCCCACGGACTCTTTGGTTCTGAGTGGGCGAAAAGAATCTGTCAGCCTTAAAACATCGGTGGTAACGGGCGCACCATCGACAACATAGTCGGTGGGCTCACTGCGAACATCCTCGCCTTTAAAGACGGGCGCCTGCAGATTCACCTGAGCGTAGGGACCAAGCCAGGGGCGGCTCTTAAGGGAGCGCATATAAATGGTGTTGGCCTCTATCAGATCCAGAGACTTAATGTACCTTGGGATGGTTGGGGTGCTAGAGGTAGAGCCTGCGTAGTTGAGGGTGTTACGCCACTCGTTGGCCTCATCTTTAAAGGAGTAGCCCCCTTCAAGCTTTCCGCCGAGGGTGATGGAATCTCCGTTTTGCTGACCGATCACATCGCTGCTGGTCCCAAAGCTAAAGTTGGCGTGGATTTTTAAAAGCGGGTTCCAGCCGTGACTGAGCTGAGCCTCATCATCTCCTTGGACGGGAAGCGCCTCTAAGGTGAGGGGCTCATCAGCCTGGGCCCAAGCGGTGGAAAAAGGAACTACGGCAGAAACAATTAACATCCCAAACTTTAAGCCAACTCGCATTTTTTTGATCTCCTTCTCAGCGTTGTTTATCAGTGGGGTTAGTGAAATTGAGCCAGTACTTCGTTAAACTCTTCGGGGCTGAGGCGAAGCTCTCCTTCATTCATCAGCGCAAGGGGCTTATCTGAAATCTTTAGCTCATCTAACAGCGTTTCGTTGTCCGCTTTTGCATAAAATAAACCTGTGAGGATTTCACCCTTATCGCGCGCATCCCTTAAAAGTCTTAGTGAGGTGCCAGGATCGGTGAATGAGTGCTCCCTTGGGT
>CAYRIE010000102.1:0-6139 GCA_964424215.1 uncultured Pseudobdellovibrionaceae bacterium | reverse complement strand
CTCCTGAGGCGTGTAGACGTATTGACTCAAAGCATGAAGGCCTGTCTCAAACTCACCCTTTAATAAGGCATAGACCTTTTGCTGGCGCTGCACACGGCTGAGTCCCTCAAACGCATCTGCAACGATAACAACCTTAAAGTGGGTTTCAGAGCCCCTAGGTACGTTGTGCTGAGAGCTCTCATCGAGAACTTCCAAATGCACGGGCTTTAGGCCCTGCTCAAGCCTTTGAGTGATTTGCTCTTTTCGTATCTCCATAGAGGCAGACTGTATCAGAAAACTTCAGGTTATTCCAGGCGCTGGGATGCGATCCCCTGCTGAAGCTGATTCATCAGATCCTTAAGACGGTCCTGGCGGCTCTCGGCACTAAGGATTCTGCCCCCCTGGTGCTCCTTAAGAAAGGTGCCAGCGAGGCCGTTGAGAAATCTCGATGGCGCGCTCGGAGCGGGCCTGCCGTACTTTCTACGGGTCTGACACCTTGTGAGCACTAACCTTTCTTTAGCGCGGGTGATACCCACATAAAAAAGTCGCCTCTCTTCACTCAGATCGGTGCCTAGCACGCGGTGGGGCAGAAGGTCCTCCTCCACTCCCGTGAGAATGACCACGGGAAATTCCAGTCCCTTGCAGGCATGTAGGGTCATCAGTTGAACCTGCTGCTCCTTCTCATTTTCGGAACTTGAGGGAACCTCTCTTAGGTCCATGCTATCTAAGAAGGCCTTAAGGCCCGCCCGCCGGTCGGTCGTGCTTTCAAAGGACCTCTCCAGCATACGCGCTAAGACCTCTACTGCAACCCAGCGTCCCTGAAAGCCCTTCTCTCCTCCTGAGAGCCGCTGAATGTGAGCTCGGTAGCCAGAGGAGTGCACCCATCGGATAAAAGCCTGGGAAGGCGATTCACTAGAGGGCTCAATGAGGCTGGATTTTAAAGACTCCACCGTCCTCCAGAAATTTTCGATGGCCTTTACGTGCTGAGGGGAAAAATCTGCAGTCTGATAATCTTTAAAGACCTTCGGAAAACTCACACCTAGCTCACGGGCCTTCTCAACAGCGTGATCAATGGCCACCTCACCTAGGCCCCTGGGCGGAGTGTTGAGAACCCTTCTTAGGGGAAGCTCCTGCAGTGAAAGAACCACTTTGAGGTAGGCTAAAAGATCACGGCTCTCCTTGCGGTCAAAAAATCCCGTGCCCCCAGTCACCTGATAGGGGATTTGGTTTTGCCGAAGCGCCACCTCCATCAAGCCGCTTTGGCCGTTGGAGCGGTAAAGGATGGCCATGTCTTCATAGCCATAGCCTTCGGCGGTGAAATGCCGGATTTGGCGGACCACCTCATCGGCTTCATCGTCCTCATTTTCTAGACAAAAAAGCTCAGGCAGGTGACGGCCCTTGGATCCGGCCGCAGGCTTAAGCACCTTTTGGTGCCGGTGGGCATTCTCTTTGATCACTGCGTTGGCCATGTTGAGCACTTCAGGACAGGAGCGGTAATTCATTTCAAGGCGAATCACCTCACACTTTTTGAAGTGTTTGGGGAAACCTAGGATATTGTCGACACAGGCGCCGCGCCAGCCATAGATGGACTGGTCATCATCGCCCACCACAGCTAGATTTTCGCGCTGGCTGGTGATCTTTTTGACCAGCTCAAACTGAGTGACGTTGGTGTCTTGGAACTCATCGACCATCAGGAACTGAAGCTTCTCCTGGAGCCGCTCTAAAATCTCAGGCTTTTGCTGGAAGATCTCAAGAGGCTTAAGAAGGAGGGCATCAAAGTCGGCCACACCCAGCATCTCGAGCTTTTTCAGGTACTTTGGCAGCAGCACCTCGCACATAATTTCATACTCATCATCGCTTTGCGCCCTGGTTTGGGATTTGCCTCGCCACTCGCTCATCATGCCGAGAAGCTTTTCGATTCTAAAATCGGTCTTGCCGGAATTTTTAACGTTCAACATGATCTCTTTGAGAAGGCCGCCCGCATCGCCCGCATCTAAAATTCCAAAGCCTTTAGGCAGGCGGGCCAGCTCATAGTGCTGCCGCAGGATCGATAGGCCAAAGGAATGAAAGGTGCCCGTCCATAGCCCGCGCGCTTTAGAGCCAAGTCTTTTGCCCACTCGGCTGGTGAGCTCCTTTGCGGCCTTGTTGGTAAAGGTCAAAACAGCGAGGTTTTCCGCACGGCAGCTCCCCGTAGCCAATAGGTAGCCTGTTCTGGACACTAAAACGGTCGTCTTACCTGAGCCGGCACCGGCAAGGATGAGCAGCGGCCCCTCTATGTGGGAGGCTGCGCGCTGCTGCTCTTCATTAAGACCTTTGAGCCATTCGTCAGCCTGGCTCATAGGCTCACGGCCCTCATCAAGGTCCGTGCTCCCAGAAGAAACAGAATTCCTAAAATGCTCCAGAGCCTAAAGCGCTCAGCCAGCTTTCCTTGAAAATCCCTCACCCAAAAGCTCACCCCGTAAGAAGCAGCTGAGATGATCAAAATGGGCACCAGCGGATTTCCTGCAGGATGAGTGGACCTTAGGAGTGCTGTTACGTAAACCACAGACCCAACGAAGGTGCTAAAGACCATGGATGCATTGCTGCAGGCCACAGCTCTTCCAACCGCCACAAGTTTATTGGTCATATAAAAAGGCATAAAAAGAAGGCCAGCACCAATACCCGTCATCCCAGACAAAGTCCCCGACACACCCCCAAGCACTGGGTAGCTCCAGCTGGGGTAATCCACCCCGTCCTTTCCACCCTTTAAAAGGACCTTCTGATAAAAAAGGAACACTCCCAAAAGCACCAGCACTGCACCGAGCACCATCAGCAGCACCTTCTCAGAGAGCATCTGTGCGGAGCTAGCCGAAACCAGTGCGAGAGCTGCTGCGGGGAGAGCCACCTTAAGTACGAGCTTCCAGGGCACATGGCCCTTTTTGTGATAGCTGAGCGTGTTGGTCAGGGTCACTAAAAAAGCCGACCCCAGGGCCACACCCACACTCCAGTGAGCCTCTTTAAAAAGAACGCTCGTGAGGATGGGGCCTACGAGCACTCCGCCCCCTAGACCTAAAAAGTTTGATGAAAAGGCCACCAAAACACCGAGCAAAAGATAGATCAGCAAATCGTACATGAACTATCTATCCCTTCTTTGATACACCTTTAGGGGCTCCAGCAGTTCCTGAGAGATAATCTCCTGGGAGCTGAGGAAAAACTTTTCTGGGGAAGCTTCAAGGGTTTGCTGAAAGGACTTCATACTCTCTTCACTGCCCGGGTTGACGTCAAACCCTGCATACTCAAACCGGTCCCTAAATTTGGGTAGGGGCTCTTTGGTAAAAAAATTCTCCCATCCCGTAGCGTCCACCCTTGCGCGGTAAGTGAAAGTGGTCGCATGGGAATGGATCGGAGTGTAGGCCGTAAGCACTTGAAAATCCCCGTAGTGCGCGTGAAGTTTAATAGCCGGGTTGCCCCACTGAGAAAATCCGCAGCACACCTTCACGTTGGCGTACCACAAGCCAAAGGCTTTGGATAAAAAGCCCAAACCGTAGAGGCGTTCAGATTCGGGTAAAAGTGCATTCACAGTGCAGAGGTTGTGGGCCACCCACTCCCCCTCTCTGGACATGGTAGGAATGATTATAAAAAGCGACAGCGGCGTCCACTCAAGAGAGTCATCTACCTTAAGAATGGACCGAATGGCTGGAGGTAGTTTAGAGGTGCGCATCGCATAGCCTGCGACAAATCCAGGCACCAGAGCGCAATCGAAAAACACCCACCTGGGCATGGCCATCCCCGAGGGGCCAAAAGCCTGGGACTCAAGCTCCAAAATAGCGTTACCAAAATTAAGCTCCGACATGCAGAGCGGATTCTTATAAAGAGCGCGCCGGGTGAACCAATCGAGCTTGTGGTAGCTACCGGGCCTGAGGATGCGGTTTTCTTTCCGCACGAACACGTAGGGGCGAACGTCTTGATCTCTGATCCAGTCAAACCGCTCCTGGTCCAGCACACTCATAGGGCGACAGCTTTCTTGTAAATATCAAGATAGGAGAACACTTCATCAAAAGTCGAGCACACCCTGAACTGGCTGGTGGTTTCATCCCCCAGCATATGGGCCTTTTCAAGGTCGTGGATCATCTGAACAAAAGAGTTCCAAAACCCCTTAGGGTTAAAAATCAGCACCTCACCTGTGAGCTGCCCTAGGACTTTCCATGTGATGACTTCTAACAGCTCATCTAGGGTTCCCACTCCGCCTGGCAACACAACGAAGTGATCGGAAAGCTCCATCATCCACCTTTTGCGCTCAAATAAATCCTCCACCCTTTCCAGATGAGTGAGCCCCGTGTGGGCCACCTCGATGGTGTTCAGACAGTGGGGAATCACACCATGAACTGGCACACCCCTGGCTAGACACTCATCGGCCAGATGGCCCATCAAACCGACCTGAGCGCCGCCATACACCAGGGCAAAGCCGCGCTCTTTTAAACCTTCCGCAAATTCCGTTGCGTAGGCGAAGTGTTCTTTGGATATGTCAGACCTGGCGCTACAGAAGGCACCGATTTTAAGAACGGATTTCAAGATTAAGATTCCTTTAACGGACTGGTCATGGTTTCAGGACGCACCCACTGGTCGAAATCACCGTCAGAAACAAGGTTGAGCGCACGGGCCGCTTCCCGGAGCGTCGTTCCTTTTTCAAAGGCATACTTGGCAATTTTTGCTGCGTTATCGTAGCCAATGTGCGGATTCAAAGCTGTTACGAGCATCAATGAGTTCTCTAAGTTTTCCTGAATTTTGGACAGGTTCGGCTCGAGCCCATCTACGCAGTGGTCCTTAAAGCTCAACATGCCGGTAGAGAGCAGGCGCACGGAGTTTAAAACGTTAAAGACCATCATGGGTTTGAACACGTTCAGTTGAAAGTGACCGTTAGAGCCACCTACAGCGACAGCGACATCATTTCCCATCACCTGAGCACACACCATTGTGAGCGCTTCACACTGAGTGGGATTGACCTTCCCTGGCATGATGGAGCTACCAGGTTCGTTGGCAGGAAGAAGAATCTCGCCGATGCCAGATCTTGGACCACTGCCAGAGAGCCTAAGATCATTTGCAATTTTCATAAGGCTAACCGCTAAAGTGCGCAGGGAGCCGCTGAGCTCCACTAAGGCATCGTGGGCCGAGAGGGCTTCGAATTTATTTGGGGCGGAACGGAAGGCAAGTCCCGTTTCTCTCGCGATCTTGCTAGCTGCCAGCTCCGCAAACTTGGCGTGAGTGTTAAGCCCCGTTCCCACAGCTGTACCTCCGAGGGCCAATTCCAAAACGTCCTGCAAGCTTTGCTCAACGCGTTGGTAGCCGTACTTTAGCTGCTGTACGTAGCCAGAAAACTCCTGGCCCAGGGTCAAGGGCGTGGCGTCCATCAAGTGGGTGCGGCCAATCTTTACGATGTCGTTCATTTGCTCGCGTTTTTTCTCAAAGGACGCCGTCAGCTCTTTAATGGCAGGCAAAAGCTTGTGATGAACTTCTTCGGCCACAGCAATGTGCATCGCCGTAGGGAAGGTGTCGTTGGAGGACTGAGCTTTGTTGACGTCGTCGTTGGGGTGAATGAACTTGGTCCCCAGCTCATCACCTTTGAGCTGCAAAGCTCGGTTGGCAATCACTTCATTGCTGTTCATGTTGGTCTGGGTGCCGCTGCCCGTTTGCCATACGACAAGTGGGAAATGCTCATCTAGTTTTCCTGCAATGACTTCATCGGCGGCTTTGCAAATCCACTCAGCCTTCTCAGCTGGCAAAAGGCCTAACTCCTGATTGGCCTGGGCGGCACATTTTTTGAGGATGCCCAGGGCACGAATCATCTCTCGCGGAAACCTATCGGCACCAATCTTAAAGTTTTCTAACGACCGCTGGGTCTGAGCGCCCCACAACCGGCTTGATGGAACACGCACCTCACCCATGGAGTCTTTTTCAATTCGGTAGTCCACCTGTGGCCCCCTTTTTTATTTTTCTTAATCCCCACCTTATACCGCAATGTGAAAAGAGAGTCACCGATTTTGCCCACCGCACCACTCGCCCCGCTCCACCGCCTCCACCCGCCACCCACGCATCGGAACGCCGTGTCGGGCCCCTCCCCGGGGGACCCCTACGGGGGACGGAGCTTCACGGGGGACGGAGCTTCACGGGGGACGGAGCTTCA
>CAYRIE010000101.1:0-6186 GCA_964424215.1 uncultured Pseudobdellovibrionaceae bacterium | reverse complement strand
GTGGTTCAAAGCGTCTCCTCTTTCAAACCACAGCGGATAGCCGTAGCGATCAAGTCCTCTTTCGGCAGCTCCGTGAGCAGAGCCGGTGGTGGCCAGGGCCAGGTATTTGCGCATATCGATGAAGGCCTGAAGTATCACCTCCAGCTCACTGAGGGGCTGATCCTCTCGGCCCTGAAGAAACTCCTGGCACACGGCGCCTGCCGTGGGCTCCCTAAGGCACCCTATGCGCTCCCTGAGGTCGAGGCCCTGGGCATAAACCATCGCGCTGAGGTAGCTGGCAAAGCCTCGCAAATACTCAAGTTTTAAGGCTTCCCGGGGGGCTTTTTGTGCGGACTGGGCCGCGTACACGAGCGAGGAGCTCACAGGTAGGCTCTGGGCGCGCACGGGTAGGGATCCAAGCACTAAGGCAAGGCTCAACCAGGTTTGAATAAAAAAGCGCCAGGACATCACGTATCTCCCGTGGATGCCTTAGCTAGAGCAAGCTGTGTGCCATGTAAAAAGGTAATAGGTGAATCTTGAGCCCTTTTAAAGGGTCAATTTTGCAACTCTTTTCCCAAAAACGGCGGCCGCCCGTGCTGGAGCGGCCTTAGGGAGTTAGCGGCCTACGTTTTGGAAGTTGGCGCAGCTTCTTAGGCCGCGAGCCATTTCAAGAACGCTTTGTGCGGAACCTGTGCCATCCAAAGACTGAAGCACAGCATACTGATTAGAGATCACCTTAGCTGGGTCGCCGGCAGCGCCCTCACTGTTGAAGGACTCGAGCAAACGGAATCCTAAGTGATCTTCCTGCAGCTTGTTGTCTAGAATCAAGTTCACGAGTTCGGAACCTGCCAGCAGTGAATAAAAAGAGGCGGCTACGATTTCAATTTCATTCGGGTTGAGTCCCACACCCTGAGTGGCTTGTGCCAAAGTGATGGCCTGCTGAAGAGCGCTTTTGTCGTAGGGGATCGCCTGGTCAGCTGTGACTTGGAAGGCCACCGAATTTTTAAGGGAGGCAGCAAGCTCTAACACGCCAGCCAAGGCTTTTCCTTGGGTTGCGGTCAGCTGTTCGGGTTTTCCAAGAGCTTGTACAACTCGTTGAACCGTCCCTTGGAACGCGGGGTGATTTTTCAGAGCGATATCTAGATCAGAAAGCGCCGCACCCTGGTTGAACTTGCTAAAAGCTGCACCAGCTGCAGAGGCTTGCAGAGCACTGGAATTGATGGCGGTTGTGACAGATGAAATGATTTGCTGAGCTGCCTGGGCCGCCGCCTGGGATGCTGGAGCAACTGCTCCTGCTGCAGCCTGAGTGTGACCGGTCTCTGGAAACACGCCGAAGCTCAGAACAAACGCGGCAGAAACGCGCACTAGATTTTTAGTCAGGCCATGCATACTTCATCCTCCTCAAAGGGCAACACTTAAAGGCTTCTTACAAGATTCAAACCAACTCAAATTGTGAGTTTGCGCGGGTCAAAATACTCCTAAAATCACCGTAACCTGGACCAAAATGCCTTGCCGTAAAATAATTACACGCCGTAACCGCCAAAAAGGGTCTTGTCTTCATGGGTATCAAGTCAGAACAGTGCGCTTAAGGTGTACTGAAGTCCAGGCGCACCTTTGAACTGCTGAGCTTTCCGAAAGGTCATAAAGGGAGTCAGGCTGGAGCGCAGAGCATTTTTCCACAAATACACGTCCCAACTGATAGAGGGGCCATACTCCTGAAGGTGATAGGCGGGGCGATTGAAAGAGTGAAAGGCAAAACCATAAGACAGGTTCATGGTGGGAAGCAGCTTCTGAAACAGGGTGAAGCCGGTGTTGGAGTTAAACAGGTTCTCGTGATCTTGGTACTCTCCTTCGTTGAGCACGTGAAACCGCCAAACGGGGTTGATTCCGTAACCCGTGTCGAAGGAAAAGAAAGCTCCTGTCCCACGCTCGTGCCGAGCAAACAGTTCGAGCCGTGGGCTGAGGGTGTATCTTTGGTACTCAGCTGCGGTGGTCATTTTAAGAAGGTAACTCATGCCCATGGGGTCTTTGAATTCTACCCTCGGCTCAAAGGACACGTCGACCTTCTCAAAACGGTGAAACAGTGCAAAGCGGGCCCCCGGACTTTCCTCTCTGGGTGTGCGCCGGAAGATCCTTTGATCTAGCCGTCTCTCCTCTTCGCGTTCGTCATAGGTGCCAAATTTTACGGCCCAGTAATTTTCCACCTGGGGAAGGTGAAGGTCCACTCCCACATGCCAGCTGTTTTCAAGGCTTCCACCCTCGGTCCATAGGGTAGAGTTTTCCAGACGCAACGAGGTCTTATTGGTTACGCGCCTATCCTGGTTGTTTTTGCCAGCAAGGCGCTGATCGATGCCTTCGGCCAGAGACTCCACAAGTTCTGATCCGGGCAGTTGTCCGCGGTTTTGCTGAGCCCTTGCAACTTGTGAAGCTCCAAGGCTTGCGATGAATAAAATTGTGAGAATTGTTTTTATGGCCAAAGCGCAGCTACCTTCCCATGAATCAGGTAACCACGGGCCAGAAGGACTTGTAAATAGATTCACAGATCTCTTACCCTGAGGTAACGGCTTAGAAAGGCTTTATTTATGAAAAAGCTACTTGCGGTGATGCTGGCCTGCGGGATGGGGGGGAGCAAGGCGTGGGCTCACACCCCAGAAGATGGTGCAATTTGGGTGACCACGGGGCCTTATTTGCACCAGACCTATGTGCCTTCCCATTACGGTGCCACCTTGCCGGCTGATTTGGGCTACGGCGTGCTGGTGGAAGGTGACATCGACAAAAACGGTGGCATTGAGGTGGGGATCATCTTTATGCGAAAGTCCTACTTTCAGGCGGGCACGCCCACCTTCAGTGAGCGCGTTCGGCGGCTGCACATCCCCCTGGGTTACCGGCACTGGTGGACGAGCCGCTGGTCTACGGGGCTAAGTCTGTTTTCGTCTTATTCTATGGGGGACCCTGAGCCCTATGGGACCATGGAAGCTCAGGACTCATCGGCAGCTCGCCGAGCCACTCAGTATGGGCTGGACGCATCTGTAATTTGGGATGTGGCGATCTGGAAGGACTACACGCTCTCTTTGGACGGAAGACTTTCCATCGCCTTAGATCCAAAGCAGGGCGAGCGCTCCAGTCATTACGGAGTGCTCGCCGGCATAAAGTTTAAGCTCTAAGAGTTTAGTCCCAGAGATTTTTCCACTGGCCAGTGGAGGGTGCGGGCTTTTGAGCCGCCTCTTGCAGTGCACGTTGGCTCACCTTAAGGCCCTCAAGGGCTGTGTCGGCCAGAGCCTTGCCTGCAGCAGCCACAATAGAGTCTGCGTCAATACCGTGGAATTTATAAATGTCCGACGGACGACCTGATCTGGAGTGCTTGCGAATTGCCAAAGCCTCTTGGCGAACGCCAACAACCGATCCGATGTTATCGAGCAGCCCAGCTTCGCCATCGTGAACACTAACGATAGGAACTCTGCGCCCCGAAAGCGTAACCAGCTCAGCTTGATTGGCATTACCGTTCACTACAGGAACAAGATGTAGATCGCCTGAGATCTGAAGATGCTCTTTCAGATAAGAGTAATCATTGGCGTGAGCCTGAATACCCAAAAGGAGATCTGAGGAAGTCACGACAAACACGTTGGCGTAGATGCCCTTTTTCAGGAGCTCCTCAGAGGCCTTGATGGCTTCGGTGGTAGGGGAGCCCATTGAGAAAATGTGCACGACATTGTCTCCCGGCTCGTAACCCGCATAGCCGCGGTAATCGATCAGCGGATAGGCTCCCGCAAGAACCTCTTGGCGAAGCACTGAGAAGATCTCGCTCTCAGGCACTGCCGCCACTTCAGACTCTTGAAGAGCGCCTTCCATCGGGAACTCTTTTAAGCACAGAGGCTGATCTGCAGAGAGACCCTGCTTGAACCGCGCCTGGCGAGACAAGTACTTCAGTAGATCCTTTTGCTCTGCCCCGCGAGTTACGGCGCGGATGATGACGCCGGAGCGGCCTTCGTTATCGCCGCTCATGTGGCGTTGAATGGCATCACTGAGAATCCAATCAAGCTCTTGGCAGTAGAAGGGCTCCCACGTGATCTGGTTCGGAACTTGAATGTCTGATTTCCAGCCGTGCTGGGCGCCCTCACTTGAGAGGGTCACACCCGAGGGTGTCCCAACCAAAATAAAGCTAGAGCGCCAGTAAAGATCATAAAAGAGCTGATCCAGCGCGCGCTTTAAGAAGAAGTCATACACGGTCATTAGAGGTAGCAGCGGAATGCCCAGATACTCGCGGATCTTACCAAAGGATCCCATGCAGGACATTACGTTCGCCTCGGCAATATCGAAGCGCAAAAAGCGGTCGTTATTTTCAGTGCCTGGAATCAGGTCGGGCAGTTTGGAATCTTTGACCTCCCACTGGGTTTCAAAGTCCTCTGTCTCAACGGGGCCAAAGATCTTTCCATCCATCGATGGATTAAGGTTGGTGCTGGTTCCCACGTCGGGCGCCATGGTGACAAGAAGCTCGCCTGGAGTTTTCCATGGCCGTTCATCGTCGGTAAGCGCCTTTTGCCCTTGCACCAGCTCTGACTCATCCAGCGGCGTGTTGGCTATTCGGGTGAGCTTAGCTGTCAGCTGCCCTAGCATCCACTGAGTGTGGGGGTAGCTGGTCATTTTAAGGTTAATGTTCAAGCTGGGGTCGGCATCCTTTAAGCTGGCTGCTCGCTCTTTTACAGCCTCAAGGTTGCGGCGGCGAATCTCGTGGGTCTCTTTGATGTCCTCATAAAGCGCTTGGCCGCGAACTTTGAGGTACTGACCTTCGGGAGTGCCCTCATCGAAGCTTCCAAAAAGTGTGTCACCTGTAAGGCCTTCTTTTTGTCTTAGCTGCTCTACTTCCTCGCCGTGGGGCAGGGCGGAGTGGTTACCTTGGGAGGCGGCCATCTGCAGACCCCAACCTTTAATGGTGTGAGCGATGATAAAGGTCGGTCGATTTTTCGATTTTTTGCTCTTTTCAAAGGCCGCAACCAAAAGCTCAATGTCGTGACCACCCAAATCTCTAAAGCCACTGTAGAGATCTTTGTCGGCAACGTTTTTCAGGAAGGTCTCAAGGCTCGGATCAATTTCAAGAAGGCCAGCGCGCAGCTCCTTAGGCGTTTTTAGCAGCAGAAGGGACTGCATTTCATAGTCTGTAACTTTCTTCTCAAGGAAGTTTTTAAAGTCTTTGCCGCCGTTTTGAGTGAAAAGCTTCTCTCTGATCTGACCGTGGCGTAGGTGGATAACATCCCAGCCGTTGGCCTTAACGGTGCGGTCGATCCGATCGGCGTCCGTTCCATCCATAATCTCTGTATTGGTGATGCGGTGTCCGTCCAGTCCCTGGCGGTTGTAGTCCAAAATCCAAGTCAGATTGTTCAATTCGCGCTCGGCCAAATCTGGAAGAGCTTCTAGGAGGGAGCCCTCACGGAACTCAGCGTCTCCCAGAATCGCCCAAAAGTGGGCCGGGGGAACTTCAAATCCATGTTTGTCGGCATAGCGATAAGCAAGGGCCAAGTAGCCGACGTTAACTGCCGGGATGCCCACTGTGCCTGAGGGCAAGAACCCGTGGTGATCGCTGTCATAAGGAGAGTGGTAAGACTGGAACACGGGCTCGCCTTCTTGGGAGAAGGCACGCAGGTTCGTCATCGCCTCGTTCTTTTCGTCGATGCTGAGCTTGCTCAGATCCTGCTTAAGGAACAAATCGAGCATGTAGTTAAAAGAGTGATCTGCCGGAGAGGCGTGCGGTTTGTTGGCGATAAAGTCAAAGCCGGACTTCACGACCAAGTGAAGCGCGCCCAGGATGTGAAGCGGGCTGGAGCTTGCAGCAGGGTGTCCACCCACTTTGGGGTCGCCCTTAGCTTTGTTTTTGCGGTGGTTGGCTAAATATATCATCTGCGTGGCCAGGTAGAGGGCGCGCTGGCAGATGGTGTTGAGTGTATCTTTTTTCCAAGTTGGTGCTTTCACATGACTCCCCTTTGAATGAACGGAGACAAACTACTGCTCATGGTACAAAAAGCTGAAATCTATGTCCTGAAGGTCAGCCGAGTCAACTTAGGCCACCTGTTCCTAGAAAAACGACAGAATTTCGGTGTTTTAAGCCTCAATAATGAAGCGCCAGTCCAGAACGATCGTGCCATCCGTTTGCACCAGGCCCTCAGGGGGGTTGGGAAACGGCGCTGCGGCCTCGAAGGCTTTGACGGCCTCCTC
>CAYRIE010000100.1:4709-6205 GCA_964424215.1 uncultured Pseudobdellovibrionaceae bacterium | reverse complement strand
GATACCCTGGCAAAGCGTCCACCAGCGGCGGCATCAGCAATTTCTTTTTCCAGACGAGTCAGAGTGTAAGTATCAATACCAGCAATGTTGCCGCCCAGGCGGCTTTCTGAGCTTGAGAGGGCAAAGCTTTCCGTCTTTGCGATGAGCTTTTGGTAAAGAGTGGTATCACCTATGTCCCACCTTACTCTATTGGCCCCTAGTACCTTGACCAGTTCATTGAAGCGCTGCTTTTCCACCTCTGTAGCTGCAAGATTGCCCCTCTTAAGAGCTTGGCGGATTTGAAGGAGATCTCTCATGGTGAACATGCCGAGGATGAGGTTAAACTCAGAGACGTTTTGAAGGATGAGTCGTCTCAGGTCTAAGGACTCAGGAGAAAGGCTCGTGGGTTCCATATCAAAAGGGATGCGAGGAGCATCTTGGGAGAGGTACCGAAAGAGGGCTTCCTCCTGGGTCAAAACCGTTCCCTTAGTAAGGAGATCCTGGCACTGCTGACCTTGGGCGCTGGCAGTATTGCCCAAAAAAAGCAGGGCCAAGGCAGCCCAAAGAATTGTCTTAAGGGATATCCCCAAGGTAGACCTCCTATTTTTAAGGTCTTTCATGGTTTTTCCTTTCCCAAAGGTTAAAAGAGTCGAAACTAGCAAGTAAAGTGCAAGACCCAGGCCAGTAGGAGATTTCCTAGGGCCTAATAAGTTGTCGTTCCAAGAACCCTCTAGTGCCCTTTTGCGGAAGCATTGAGTCACGGACCGGAAAAAGGTACGCCGACGCCTATTGCAACTCACGTCGTACCTTCAGCGCCTACAGCTTCAGTCCTTTTTGGATCCTGTGGAGGTGTTTGCGGAAAAGGTTTCCATCGGGGAGGAACTTGTCGATCACTTGGGCAGCCTGGTGTTCCGGCATTTCCTCGGCGCTTCGCCAAAGATCTTCGTGGAGCACCCGCGTGGCGCCAACGGCCAGTGAAGGAAAGGCTCCGTCCTCAACCTCGCCGTAACCTACGATCAGAAGCCTCGAGAACAGCTGCTTCATAGCGCGGTTGTAGGTGGACTCATTCAGTCTTCCCTGCAGGTCGTTTTCCCTTTTGATCTCTTTGGTGGACAGGGGAGAGTCGCTCTCCACAGTTTCTAAGATATCTCTAGCGCTGCGATCCAAATCTCTGGTGAGGTCCTGCTGCTTCATCAGAACACTGAGCATGGCCACAAACAGCTCTCTTGAAAAAAAAGTAGCTCGGCCCTGGTACCACTTTGAGTAAACCACTTTGGGATTAGCGGAGAGCTTTTTCATTAACAGCCAGGTGTCAGAAACTCGGGAGTCGCCCTCGGCATCCCACTCCCAGCGCATGGGAGTGCGGGGATAAAACTCATACCAAAGTGATCTGGGATCTTTTCTGTTGTTGATCGGGTAGACGAGAATCGCACCGTACTTATCGATCTTCGCCAGGGCATTTCGCTGGTTCATCGCTTAAGTGCCTACTACCTTTTCGGGAAGCTGTAAGTCATAAA
>CAYRIE010000100.1:0-4609 GCA_964424215.1 uncultured Pseudobdellovibrionaceae bacterium | reverse complement strand
GCGGTGGGCTGAGGGGTACTCTGTGGGCTTTACAAAGGAGAAGTTTATGTCGCTACGTCTTGGAGATGAAGCACCTGATTTTACGGCACAAACCACTGAAGGAGAGATTAGTTTTCACAAATGGCTTGGTGATAGCTGGGGCGTGTTGTTCTCTCACCCAAAAGATTTTACTCCCGTCTGCACAACTGAGCTTGGGGTGGTAGCTAAACTTAAGCCAGAGTTTGATCGTCGAGGCGTTAAGGTGATCGGTCTATCAGTGGACCCCGTGGACGATCATCATGAGTGGGTTAAGGACATTAACGAAACTCAGGGGACAACCATCAATTTCCCTATGATTGCCGATGGGGACCGAAAGATCAGTGAGCTTTACGGCATGATTCACCCGAACGCCAACTCCACCCTCACTGTAAGGAGTGTGTTCATCATTTCGCCTGATAAGAAAGTCCGACTGATCCTGACCTACCCTGCCTCAACGGGGAGAAATTTTGATGAGATTCTTCGAGTTATCGACTCTCTTCAACTGACCGATCAGCACAGTGTGGCAACCCCTGCCGACTGGCAGCAAGGCGGAGACCTTGTGGTTATACCTAGCCTCTCCGATGCCGAGGCCCGGGCCAAGTTCCCCAAGGGCTTTAAAACCCTTAAACCATATCTAAGGATCACGCCTCAGCCGGACCTCGATTGATACCGTCCCAGCCCCGTTTTCTGCGGCCCCTTTGACTGCAGAAAACAACTAGCCTCCCGCGGCCCCAAGAAGCTTTTCTCCTGTTGAAAGTGCCCGCGCACCGTCCAGATGGCGCCATTTGTTATTGTCTCAAGTGAATGACCGTGCGACAAAGGGGTGGATGGGGATCATTTTAAAAGCACATGGATTAAGAACCCTTTTCGGGCTGGTACTTGCCTTGATTCTGGCGGGCTGTGCAACTTTTAGGAGCGATCAGCTCGAAGCAGAAGAGCTGGAAGCTCTAGAGGCCCGCGAGGAATTTAGGCAGCATCTTGTGGAAGAAATTAAAGATGTGATCCGCCACGAAGTTGTGCCCGAGATCAAAAACCTCTCTCCGGTGTCTCCCGCTCTGCGGGATCGCCAAGCCCGCGCTCAAGACATGGCAGCTGGTAAGGTCGTGATTGGCCGTATAGAATGGGTAGAGTTTGAGAGTCCAGGATTTTCTGTCCAGGCCCGCATCGACACAGGTGCGCAGACCAGCTCCCTGCACGCTGAAAACATCGAGGAAAAGAACATCGATGGCGAACTGTATGTGCAGTTTGAAACCTTCGATCAGAGCGGTGAAAAGTACGTACTTCTTAAAAGGGTGATCAATAGCACAGTCGTGCGTCGATCCACTGGCGAGTCTGCCCATCGCTATGTTGTAAAGACCAGAATCCAGCTGGGCGGACAGAGCCACGAAATCAATGTGAATCTCAATGACCGGTCCGGTCTGCGATACAGATTTCTAGCAGGACGCAACCTGCTGATGGGAAATTACGTCGTGGATGTGTCCCAGTCTCGAATCTTAGGCCGCTAATATGCGTTGGGTCCTTCGAATATTTATCTTCCTGTGTTTCGCACTGCCGGTTATCTCTATTAGCTATAAAACCCAGGTGCTCGAGCTGGACTTTCTACCGCCCGCGTCCACTGATCTGTGGAACATCCAGGTGGAGGGGAAAAGCGATGACGGCAGGCTATCGCTGCCGTATCCAAGTACGACCCGAAGTCAGACCGTTCACCACATGCGGCTTGAAGCCTACGAGGCGGGAGCTGACGAAGTTCGCAGCGATGCGGGCACCTATTTGGCCTGGAACTTAAGGGAGCCAGCACCTGTCTGGGGCCGGGTCGACTCTCAGATTCAGCCTTTTCAGATGACCTACCCGCGGCCCCTCGTGGATGCACCTTTATCGATCCCGCTACGTTTGCGCTACTACCTGGAGATGCCGGCGCTCAGTAGCGCGGAAATCAACCTTCTTGAGAGCCTGGAAGATGCTCTCTTTTTTGAAGACGACTCACCGTTAGAGCGGGTTCGAAAGAGCTACCTTTACATCACTGAGGAGGTCACCTTAAGCCCCTCCGTGGATACCTTTGCCGAATCCCTGGAGCTTCAAGAGGGTTCAAGTTTTCAGCAGGCCAGGCTCATGCAGATCCTGGCTCGGCGCGCGGGCGTCCCCTCCCGAATCACCCTCGGCATCCACCTATCTGCTAAACCGCAAAAGGGTCGCAACAAGTTTCGAATCAGTTTTGCCAACGAGGTCTGGACTCAAAGCGGATGGTTCCCAATGGACGTCACTCGCAGAAAGTACGGCTCAGCTTCTGAGCACCAGATCGTTTTGCACCGGGACTTTGACTCTCTTCAAATGACTCCAGAGGGAGTGCGCAGGTCCCTGACGGTGTACGCTGAACCCGTACGCACGAGCAGCTTTGATTCTGGCGAGTACTCCTCAAGTCTCAGGTCCAAAAGCTCATGGCTAGCAAACATGTCCTTGTTCGATTTACCTCTCTCCATTCAAAGTGCACTCTCCATAGTGTTACTCATACCGCTCGGGGCCGTGCTGCTTTCGTTTTCTAGAAACATGATCGGTGTGGCGACCTTCGGAATCTTTACGCCGGTGCTTTTGACGCTGTTCTTTATTGAAACCTCGCTCTCTTTTGGAATTTTGTTTTTCGGTTTGGTCATTACTTTAGGTTTTTTCCAGCGGTACATCTTAGATAGGTTCTATCTTTTGGCGGTGCCAAGGCTTTCTATTCTACTCACATTGGTTGTGATGTCGTTTGTGGGATTTATCATGGTCAATGAGCAGTACGCATTTATGGGAGTAAGTCCGTCGCGACTCAACTACTTCCCCATTGTGATCGTGACGGTCTTTATTGAAAGATTCAGCGTGTACTTTGTGGAAGAGGGGACCTGGAACACCCTCAAATCACTTTTTGGGACCTTCTTTGTAGCACTTCTTTGCTATCTTCTCTTTTCCTTTGAGAACCTGCGTGTGGCGATGATCACCCATCCTGAGCTCCTTCTGATGGCGATCGGACTTAACATCTTGATTGGCTCCTATAAGGGCTACCGGCTCTCTGAGATTTTCCGGTTCCGGGATTTTAGGAAGAGCTCTCATGTTTAAGTCTCTTTCTCAAAGCGGAATCCTGGGAATGAATAAGAGAATAGGTAAGTACATTTTGCGCGAGAACCCGCGCAGGAGCTACCCACTAGTGGATAGCAAAATCCTGACTGCAAAGTGCGCTGTGCAGAACAACTTACCCATGCCCGAGCATTATGCAGAGATCAGCCACAACGGCGACTTAAAACATCTGCATAGCCTCATTGGCGGGCTCTCCAAGTTTGTAGTTAAACCGGCCAACGGTGCCATGGGCAATGGGCTTCTGGTGGTTGAGTCTTCTCGCTGGGACTCACCTAGGGAAGCTGAGTTTGTCACGACTCGGCAAAAGACGATGGAGCTAAAGGACTTTCGCTACTATTTGTCGGGCATTCTCAGCGGACTTTATTCTTTAAATGGGCTTCCCGATCAGATCATCATTCAGAGAAAACTTGAGATGCATCCGTTTTTTCAGGGCATCAGCTACCGCGGTATCCCTGATTTTCGCATCATAGTTTTTCGGGGCTACCCCATAATGGCCATGGTGCGACTGCCAACTTCTTTGTCAGCGGGTCGAGCGAATCTTCATCAGGGAGCTGTGGGGGTGGGTGTGCGCATTGCCGATGGCCTACTTACGAGCGCCGTTTGTAACAATCGCAGTCTTGAGGTGCATCCGGATACGGGCGAGACCTTAAAGGGGCGCACGGTGCCCTTTTGGCAGGACATCTTGCTCTTAGCCTCTAAATGTTACGACGCCGTGGGAATGGGGTGCTTGGGTGTGGACGTAGTGCTCGATCCAGAAAAGGGCCCTCAGCTTCTTGAAATGAATGCCAGGCCGGGGCTTTCCATCCAGATCGCTAACGGCGCAGGGCTTGTGCCCCGTCTTGAGCTAGCCGCTACCTGGGACCCCAAGCTTTGCGCAGCCGACAAAGTCCGGCACGCCGTTAAAGAGCTGTCCTTTTCTTTATAAGCCTCTCTCCGGAGAGGCCCGAATGCGTTTAACTTACCTGAATCGGCGGCGGCCGGAGCGCTGGGGGCGGCCCCTTTGAGGGGCTTTTGCCTCTGGGGGTGCCTCGGTCACTGTGGCAGGGTAGGGGTGATCCGATTGAACAGTGAGGTTCATGCGGATGCTCTTCTCGATGTCTCTGAGGAGACCTTTTTCGCTAGCGTCACAAAAGCTAAAGGCCACACCGCCCTGGCCAGCTCGCGCCGTTCGTCCAATTCGGTGCACGTAGCTTTCGGGAACCTCGGGCAGATCAAAGTTGAAAACGTGGCCAAGCCCGGGGATGTCGATTCCTCTAGCTGCAATGTCCGTTGCCACCAGAATCCGAATCTTGCCCGATTTGAAACCTTCAAGAGCTTTCACCCTGGCTGACTGAGACTTGTTGCCGTGAAGGGCTGCCGTCTGAACTCCGTTAGCATCCAGGTACTTGCTGATTTTGTTGGCGCCATGTTTGGTTCGCGAGAAGACCAGGGCCTGCTGCACCTTTTCAGTCTGAAGGAGATGCCGAAGCAGCTGGGGTTTGCT
>CAYRIE010000099.1:0-6225 GCA_964424215.1 uncultured Pseudobdellovibrionaceae bacterium | reverse complement strand
CGACATCGCTGTCATTCAGAAAAAGTATTTACCGAAGACTCAAAGACTTGAGCTCTCAGGCGCTGTCCTCTCATCGATCAATAACCCGTTCTTTCTGAACCTCGGCGGAACGGTTCGGCTCGGCTACAACTTCACTGAGAAGTATGCCGTTGAGGCCAGCTACATTCACTTTGGAACAGCGGCCACGGGGGTCACCAAAGGCCTTCGAGACAACTTAGGTGTAGAGACCACGAACTTTGTGACTTCAAAGTCCTACTACGGAGTGGATCTAAAGTGGTCGCCCATCTACGGTAAGTACAGCTTTAAAGATAAATCGATCATTCCCTTTGATATGTACTTTGCAGGGGGCTTAGGGATCACTCAAACCAACCAGGAAACATCACCTCTGACCTATCACTTGGGGTTAGGGCAGCAGCTCGCCCTCAATCGCAACATCGCTTTAAGGTGGGACTTTAGCTGGAACCTTTACTACTCAGAGACCATCGTAAGTAGAGAAAAAGGTATTAACGAAGAGTCCCTTAAGGATGATGTCCTATTCTCCATTGGCGCAAGTTTCTTTTTCCCGGGGGTTAAGGTCCGATGAAAAATCTCCTCATCCCAATCGTCCTTTTACTCTCCCTGTCGGCAGGAGCTAGTGAGTTACCTGCAATAGATAACAACACGGCCTCACCAGAGACCCCAATTACTGCAGACGCCAAATCTGATCTCTCACCTGAGAAGGTTCTTGGGGAACAAGAGTTTGCTGAGCTGATGGAAGAGTTTAGCTTTTTGGAAAGAGACCATGAGCCTGAACTTGAGGGGACCCTCTTGACTCAAAACAGCAAGAGAGTTCGGGGGGCCCGTCGCCCGGCACAGTCTCGCGCCGCCAGCATGAAGCAAGAGCGCGCACGCCTGCTTCGTGCGGCCAGATCCCTGGTTCGCTCCGGAGATTATCAAAAAGCTTCCCAGCTTTACTTTCGCATGAGCAGATCCCCCAACTTTCGCGACATCGCAGTTGAGTCCAAGTACATCTTGGGGCTAACGCTTTTTGAGCTGGGACTGCATCAGTCTTCAGGCTTTGCCTTCTATGATGTGATCGGCAGCCGCAGGGGAGCCAATGAAGAGCGCTACGTCAGGCTGGCCCTTGAAAAGCTCTCTTACGTAACTGACTTCACTGAAAGCGACGTGCTGCTTAAGTACGCCGTCTCAAAGGTTCGCCCCAGCTCCTTTCCTCAGAGCCAGCGGGATCTTTTCTTTTACCGCCTGGGAGATCTTAAACTTAAAGAGGGAAGTTTTGAGGAGGCGCAAACTCATTTTGGCAGGGTGCCTAAGGCCTCGCCTTACTTTCCTAACGCCCGCTACAAACAGGGGCTAGCTCTAGCGCGCCTTAACAAAACCCGTCAGGCTTTTTCGGCCTTTTCAGATCTAGAAGAAGAGTACCTTAATGCGCCCGTTACGGCGCCCAACCGAGTGGACGCTATCATGGCCAAAGCCCGGGTGCTTTACCAGGCCAAAGACTTTGATCGTGCCGTAGAGCTTTATCGACAAATTCCAAGGGACACTCCTCAGTGGCACGATTCGCTGTTTGAGCGCAGCTGGGCCATGCTGCGCACGGGACAGTTCAGGTCAGCACTGAGTAACTTTCAAACACTTCATTCTTCCTACTATCAGGACAGCTACATTCCCGAGTCCCTTCTGCTCAGATCCATTGTGTATCTTTACATTTGTAAGTACGACGAAATGGGAAAGGTCCTAGGTCTTTACGAGAGGATCTATAAGCCCATTTTATCAGAGGTGATTGAAACTCTAAGAACCCAGTCCAATCCTCAGTTTTATTATGAGGAGGTCAGAAAGGTTTTTGATTACCTTCAGGTCAAATCAGGTCTTGAGAGAGTCAAAGAGCAGGTGCGCCTGCCCTATCAGGTCCTCCGGTACGTTGCTGGAGACGGGGACATTTCCACCTCTCTTAGATATTTAAAAAAATTAGAAGAGGAGCTGGACCGGGCGAGGTCCCTTTCATCAGATTGGCAAAACTCAGCTGTCGGTAAGTACAGTGTGGGCATCGTGCAAAGAAGGATCGCAAACACCCAAGCCTCCATCGGTAGGTACGTGATGCGAAACTTAAACCGAGTTCGCACGGACCTTCGCAGCCTATCTGAGCAGGGCGACTTCCTGAAGCTGGAGCAGATCGGTGCTGAAAAAGAATCCGTCAGAAAAGAAATCGCCGGAAAAGGTCTTCCTGGCCAGCGAATCGATTCGGGCGCCGACCGGAACTACTACGTCCAAAACGGTTATGAGTACTGGCCCTTTCAGGGAGAGTACTGGCTCGATGAGCTTGGGAACTATCATTATGTAGGGGTTCAGAACTGTGAAAACTAAACACAACTTTGGCCCGAAAGCTCTCATGGCCCTAGCCTGTGTGCTGATGCTCAGCCCGCTCCATGCCGACGCGCAGTCGCGCCGCAGGTCCGGTCAGCAGCAAATGCGGGTAGAGAGGTCCAAAATTGAGCTTCCGCCCGAAACCCGCCGCTCTCAGGCGCGGCCCCAGAGAAAAGATCTGCGGGCGGTAAAGCCCCCCTCCTCTCGCCAGTTCTTTGGCTCCCGCGGAACACTTGAGGACCGTTACGAACAGCTCGTAGATGCTGAAATTGCACAGCTCTTTAAACTTTCGGCCCAGTACCAGCGCAGCCCCAGCCGCGGTGAAATTTGGGTGAGGCTTGCAGAGCGCTACGTAGAAAAAGGCCGCCTGATCGAATTTCGCCTCCAAGATGAATTTGATAAGAAAATTGAAGCCTTCAACGCCGGTAAGTTAAAGAGCCGGCCCAAACTGGATCTGGGCCTGAGCAACGACTACAGTAAAAAAGCCATTCAGCTTTATGAATGGTTTATCAGAGATTTCCCCAAAGACCCCAAGGTGGATCAAGCGCTTTACTTCCTGGGGTACTCTCACTTTGATATCGGCGATGTGCGCAGGGGTGAGGCCTATTACCGCAGACTGATTCAGCAGTACCCAAAAAGTGAGTACGTGGCCGAATCTCATTTTGCCTTAGGTGAGTACCACTTTGAAAATGAGAACTGGCAAGAGGCTCTGAAGCACTACAGCCGGGTGGTCAGGAGCGAAGGCTCCCGCCTTTACACTTTCGCACTTTATAAGGCCAGTTGGTGCTTTTTCCGCCTCGGCCGCTCGGCCACAGCCCTTCAGTCCCTAGAAAGGGTGATCTACGTTTCAAGATCTTCTTCCAGGGCTGAAGATGACTCCACCAGGTCTGTGAACACCTTGAGGCTGGCAGCAGAAGCCCTTAAAGACTACGTGCCTTTTTATTTTGAAACTGGCGACTATCAAAATGCGGAGCGCACCTTTTTGAAAGTTGCGGGCAAAGAATCCATGGTGCTGCCCATGCTGGAGCAGCTGGCTTATATGTACGCCTTTGCGGGCAACTACCAGGCGACGGAGGCTCTATTTAACCGCCTGATTCGTCACAACCCGAGAGATCCCAAAGCGGCTCAGTACCAGTACCAAATCGTCCAAGTCTTCACCGATACGAAAAACGATGCAGGGCTGCGGGGGGCCTACATCACCTGGCTCACTCAGTTCGGGCCAGACAGCCCGTGGGCCAAGGCCAACGGTGGCAACCAAGCGCTGCTGGATGAGACCTTCAAACTCCAAGAGTCGACCTTGCGCCGGCGCACGCTGCAGCTGCACCAGAACGCGCAGAACACCCGTCACAAAAGCGTTCAGCTGGCCTCAAAGGAAAGCTACGACCTTTATATGAGAAGCTTTGCATCCTCCCCCGAAGCTCCCATGATGCGGTTCTTTATGGGAGAGCTTCTGTTCGACATGGGGGACTTTAAGGGCGCAGCTCAGAACTACACCTGGTACCTGCGTCACGGCGGAAATGGTCCCTACACTGAAAAGGCTGGCATAAATAACGTACTAGCGCTTGAAAAGCTACTGCCCACTCCAGAGGAGCTTGAGAAACGAAGAAGCGCACTGGGAAAAAAGACGGATCCTCTGCCCATGGACGAGGTGAGTACAGCTTTCGTGGCTGCGGCAAAAATGTTCTTGGAAAAGTACCCACGAAGCGATCAGACCATCGAGGTCCGCAGACGCCTGGCCGTGCTGCTTTACAATCATAACGAATTTGATCAAGCCATAGCTGAATTTAATCAAATCATTGATCGGCCCAAGTGGGATGAGGACTCCAAGGTGGCTGCTGAGCTGGTACTGGACATTCACAATCTGCGTGAGGACATTCCGGCCTACCAGCGCGATGCTGCAAGATTCTTAAGCCGCTCGGAAGTGGCCGGATCAGAGTTTGGAAAGAGCGTTCAGGTCAACTTGCAAAAGGCCACCCTGATGAACGCTGACAAGATGTCGCAAACTGGTCAGTACGTGGAATCTGCCAAAACCTTTGAGACCTTTGCTAGGGCCAACGCCAAAACCTCGGCGGGGCAGGTGGCTGCCTACAATGCCGCCAATAACTATCAAAAAGGGCTGGATTTCCCATCGGCCTCTCGAATGTATCTGCTGTTTTTGGGAATGCCGGCTGCCGATGCCAACGTGGCCAAGCTCAAAGAAGACTCGCGCAACAACCTAGCTGAGATCTACCGCAGACTGGGAAAAATGCCCGAAGCTGCTGAGCAGTACTATGCCTTTTCTCAGGAGAATAAGGATAAGGCCAAGTCCCTGGCGGCACTTTATAATGCTGCGCTGATTTGGAAGGCGGTTCGTGAGGACGCCAAGGCCAAACGGGCGCTAGAGCAGTACGCCCAGCAAGCTTCAGGCAATGACAGGGCTGAGGCTTACTTTCACCTGGCAGAGATCGAAGGGTACAGCCGTCGGGCTGCCGCCGAGCGCGCGCTCTATGAGAAGTACCTAAACTCAGCTCCCACTGACCCGAGCAAAGTCATGTTAGCGCACTACCGGATTTTCAAATCCCATTCCGCCACCGGGCGCGGAGCTAACTCAGTGACGTGGGCGCAAAGGACCGTTCAGACCTCTGAGAACTTTGCCCGTCAGGGAAGGCCCACCGGCGTGCGCTACGCCGCTGAGGCCAGATACTTTCTAAGCTCTGAAAAGCTAGAAGAGATGGACAGGGTGCAGCTGGGTCAAACCGAGGCTAGCATTACCAAAGGACTTGAGAAGCTTCAGTCCCTGCAACAAAGTCTTCTCAAAGACATGGTCGCGGTCGTTAAAATGGATTACGGGCCTTATATCATCGCTGGAATTATCTCCGAGGCACAGGCTCTAGAAAAGATAGCCCAGGCCTTTGAGAGAGCACCCGTACCCAAAGAGTACGCAGATTCGGCTGAGGTTTCACAACAATTTAAGGAGCTTGCGGCCAAAGAGAGCGCTGGATTTCGCGCTCGGGCCAAGGCCATTTACGAAGATGCCTACAAAAGAGCCATGAGTCTTGATGTCGTATCTCCCTGGACCCTGGCCGCTTTAGACGGGGTTCAGCGCTACTCTCCAGAATCGGTCCATTACCGTGGAGAGCAGTTCCAGAGCTCCTTCAGTTTGGATGGGGGTGGCCTGTGAGAGGAATCTATTTAGCAGCAGCCGTTTTGCTTTTAGCAAGTTGTGCCAGCAGTCCACGCTCAGGGCCGAGCGATTCGCAAGCTGCAGCTGGCACCGCCGAAGCCGCTGCGCCTGAAGCTCAAAAGGCCCAAGTCAAATCTCCCGGACTTCTCAGCAGCCAAGACGTTTCCCGCGGCCGCAAGCTCCCAGCCAGGTATCAAAGGTTTGAGTCAGCTCTGAGGGCTTTGGATGAAAGAGTGGTGCTTGAGGAGGCAGAAAAGCTGCTCGGCGCAGACGAAAATGATCTCATCATTCTTAACGGCTTAGGTATTCTCCACTTTCAAAAAGGTCGGCATGAAGCTGCCAGGATCTTCTGGGAAAGAGGGCTTGAGTCCCACAAGGATCACCCCACCTTACTTAACAACCTAGCTGTGGTGGAGCTGCATGCAGAGCAAGAAGCTGTCGCCCTGGAATATCTAAGGGCGGCCTACAAAAAAGATTCTCGGCACTTTGAAGTGCTGATGAATCTGGGCAGTTTGTACCTTAAGGGCGGACAGTTTACCAAGGCCAAAGATTTTTATGAGCAAGCAGCTCGCATGCGCTCAACACCTGCGATTAAAAAGCAGCTGGCATTGACGTACCACCTCACCGGAAACCTTCGGAAGGCCAAGTCCCTTTACGAAGAGGTTCTTAAAGACGACATGCGAAATGTGGAGCTGATGTTTAAC
>CAYRIE010000098.1:0-6256 GCA_964424215.1 uncultured Pseudobdellovibrionaceae bacterium | reverse complement strand
GGATCCGAACCACGGGCGGCCAAAACTACGTAGGGCATCCCACGCCGCATCTTTTTGCACCCATCCTGTTTGGCGAGAGCGTGATCGCTGGCAATTCCTATGACAACATTTCTGCCTACCGCAAAGACAGCGGTGCGGTGATTTGGCGGCTGGATGTGCCCAAAGGTACAGGGCCAGCTATTTTGCACGAGAACACACTTTATTTTGGCACGTTAGACGGGGAGCTTCTGGCTGTCGATGCAGCTCAAGGCACCCTTTTGTGGCGCTACCACACGGGCGCTGAGGCGTTTTCCGCTCCCAGTGCCGACAACGACCAGGTTTATTTTTTAGCATCTGACGGCAAGCTCCATGTTGTGGACCGAGCTAACGGCGGCGCGAAGTGGTCAGCGTACCGGCCCTCGCAGTCGACACTTACCATCCGCGCTTCCGCACAGCCTCTGGTCGTTGGTGGCCACCTAGCGGTTGGGTTCCCTGATGGCACCTTCGTGAAGTTTGATAAGTCTAATGGCAGAGTCTTGTGGGAGCGCAGGTTTGATGCGGCCCAAAGGTTTCAGGACGTAGATACTACGGCCGTATTGATCGGTGCTGATGTCTACGTAGCAGGTTATGAGACGGGCCTTTACAGCCTTGATTGGACCACAGGGGATCTAAAGTGGACCTTTCATGAGGGCGGCCCTTATGCCGTCCACCCTCTCGATGGGCAGCTGATCTATGTGTCCGAGCGCGGCCGCACTTACAAACTGGAGACCACAACTGGCAAGGTGATCTGGCATATTCAGCACCCTGAGGGCACCAGTGGGCCGCCCTCCTCCCTAGGTAATGTCCTGGTGCAGGGGCTTCACTCCGGGGTTTTGCTTTTCAGTGAACCCACCGAAGGTAGAGAGCTCGCCCGTTTGGATCTGTTTAGCGGGCTTCAAGGGGCTGCCACGCCCGATGACTCCGACAGTTCAGTTTTTCTGATGTCTGGATTTGGAAACCTCTATAAAATCAAAGCAGAATGGGTGACTTCGCAGTGATAACTTCAATGCTAAAAATTGGTATGGGCACCGCCGCTTTAGCCTTTACTCTCTCCTGCGCTTCGGGCCACTGCCGTCAGACCACGGCTCCCCTGAAGCCGGAAGGGCCGACCATGGCACGTGCTGAAGCGCCTCCAGCAGATGTAGGCACAGAATGGGTGTACAAGTACGACGGCTCCCTACAGTGCTCTCAGGGCAATGAATCCAGCCTCGATCAAACGGCTCAGCAGCTTGAGGGCGTCAAGATCTATGCCCAGGAAAAGCGCACCGACACACTTATGAGAGTTCAGGTTTGCGGGCAGCCGACCGGCAGAGCCAACGTGTATGAAATCGATAAGAAGGACCTAAAGAGGGCCCAAGATATGGGGTTCAAAGTTTGGGACTTTGAGTAATGCGCGTTGAAAATCTGAGGATGGCGCTGCTTAAGGGAGCTCAGGTCACCTCAACGAAAGACACCATTGTCGTTAAAGACTCCGCCTCAAAGGTCCACTGCGAGCTACCGGGTTGGGCCAGCTTTTTTTTAAGTAAGCTCGATGGCAGCGTTTTTTTCTCCGACCTTCTTAAGGCACAAAAGCAGCGTATCGAAAGAAGCACGCGGCTGCGCGAGTTGGTGGATGTAGCGTTAACGCTGGCAAAAAATAACCTCCTAGAGAATTCAGCTGAAGTTAAATCTATGATGCAAAGTCTGCTCAACCGAGGGGAGGCAGACTCTAAGGGACCCCTGATAGCAGATGCTCCTCCTCCTGAGCCGCCGCAACCCGTGAGCTTTGATCAGCAAAGACTCCTTTACTATCTACGTAAAACCCCACTGATGGGCTCAGCTCATGACACTTACTTTCGAAAGCTTCTGAAACACTCGGAAGTTTACTCCTACAAGGCCGGCTCAAGTGTTTTAGCTTATGGTGAAGCAGCCAGTGAACTTTATGTGCTCCTTGAGGGGCGAGCGGGCGTGTACACCCCCGAAGGTGGAGCTAGAAAGTTCTTAGCCCTGCTGCAGCCTGTGACTGTATTTGGTGAGAGCGCTGCGGTCCTTGGTAAGAAAAGATCTGCAGACGTGGTGGCCTTAGATGATTCCACGCTCTTTAAAGTCGATCTGCACAAGGTGCTCGGAAGCTCCGAAGGGGAGGACACCTCGCTTACGGACTTATCAAGCCTAAGAACCCGGCTTCTTTTGCATCAGCTTCTCTTTAGTTCAAGTTTGTTCTCAGGACTTCCGTCTGAGGTTTTTCAGCTCGTTTTAGAGAAGTCAGCCAAGCTTGAAGTGGCTGCCAATGAGCCAGTCATTAAGGAAGGCGCTGAGGACAAGGCCTTTTACTTGATTCTTAAGGGCTCTCTTGGCGTCTACCGCGAAGAGGAGCGCGTTGCCACGCTCTCTCGCGGCGATCACTTTGGCGAAATTGCAGCCCTGTTCAACCGGCCACGTACGGCCAGCCTTAGGGCCTTTAGCCCCTCGATCCTGCTAAAAATTTCTCAAGAAAACATGATTGATTTGGCCTGCGAGCACCTTTCTTTGGGCCTTCACCTTGAGCAGGTGGCACTTAATAGGCTTCAGGCCCCGCGCACTCAGAACCGGCCGGTTGTGGGAGTGAATTTGCTCGAAGACATCGATGATCTCTCCAATCCCTTTGGCAACGTTCACGATGGTGACTCCACCTTTTTTGATATTCCTGCGCCCATTGCTTCCACAGCTGTGGAGATGGACGAGCTCGAGCTGGACTTTAACTTTGACTTTAACGAGCGTGAATAAGGCGATGCTGTGATTTACCTAATATCCGGTACAGATAGAGATGACTCCTACACCAGAAAAGTTACAGATCTTATCTTAAGCCTCTACCAGCAGCAGGGGACTGAAGCTGAGATTATGGATCTTAGAGATTGGCCCGCAGATAAGGTCCAGGGAGGGTACTATAAAAAGCTGCCCACCGAAGCTCAGGAGTGGGTGGATCGTTTGGGCGCGGCCGAAGGAATTCATGTTGTTGTGCCCGAGTACAATGGCTCGATGCCAGGTGCTTTAAAAAACTTCATCGATTACTGGAAGTACCCTGAAACTTTTGAGCACCGGCCGGTGGCGTTTGTGGGTCTAGGGGGCCGCTTCGGAGGCCTCAGGCCCGTTGAGCACCTTCAGCAGGTCTTTGGCTACCGCAATGCTTACCAGCTCCCTGAGCGCATCTTTCTAATGGGCATCTCAAAGGCGCTCACGGATGGGAAGATATCAGATCCCTTCGTTGCCGGGCTGGTAGAGGCCCAAGTAAAGGCTTTCCCGCTTTTCATCAAAGCTCTCAAGGACGCCGGACTTCATACACTCACCCGGCCTCCTAAATCTAAACCTTAACTCTTTCGCCCTCTCTGACAAACCGCCAGGTGAGCTGACTTTGAGGGTGAGCTTTTTTTAGCTCTTCATAGGCACTTTGGGCCTCTCGGTGGGCCTGTTCAATGTTCTCATCTAAAGCGCCAGGATCATGGTGAACGAAGGTCACCTGCGAGATCCCATGTTCCATCGCAAGGCGAAGGCCGATGGGGGCTGCGCTATGCCCCCAATTGCGTTTTTCACTCAGTTCCGAAAGCGTGTATTGAGCATCAAAGACCAGAAGGTCTGAGTCTTGAAACAAGGGCAAATCCTCACCTAGCTCAGCAGGACTCTGACGGTGCGCCTCAGTATCGACTGCGTACGAAAGGGTTCTACCAGCACTGGTGATCTTGTACCCCCAGCAAGGGTCTGGGTGATCTAAACGGTAGGGGGAGATTTCAAACTCACCAAGGTTCGTTTTTGTGCGTGGAGGGAGATGATGAAAGGAGATGTCTGCTGCCAACTGCTCAAAGGGCAGAGGAAAAAAGGGCTTTTTAAAGATCATCTTAAAAGCCTCTTCAACGTAGGGGTCGGGTGAATAGACCTCAATCTTGTTACCAGGGATATAAAGAGGCGCAAAAAAGGGAAGCCCAATTAAGTGGTCCCAGTGGAAATGAGTCATCAGAAGCTTCAGATGACCTTTCCCACTTCCTAACTCTCCCTGGATGAGCTGATCACCTAGTGCCTTGATGCCGCTACCGGCATCGATCACAAGCCTTGAGTCTGCACCGGTGATCTCGACACAGGAAGTATGGCCGCCGTAGCTGCTCGTGAGCAGCTGATTTTGCTCTAAAAAGGCGGGCAACTCGGTCAAATCGGCCCGATGCTTTTGAACAAACAGCTCGATCGAGCGTCGCACCTTATCTTCTACGTCCTGTGGTGCTAGCGGCATGGCTAAAGATCCGCGCACGCCCCAAAACTTAATATGCATAATTCGCTCATGGCTACTGGTTATGAGAACGCATCGGCTCTAGAACCAAATCAGGTTATAGGCCCAACGTCCAAAAGCAAACTCACGGGCGTGCGGCTCAGCATCAACTTTTCTTATAGGTTAAACAAAACCCCCGAACCTGGCCTCAGTTCAGGCTTCCAGGACTAACCAGATCGTTTTTACAGGGTCCCCATGTATTTACTTCAAAAAACCTCTTTACACTCATGGCATTCTCTAATAATTCAGAGCTCATCAGGCCCCAGGTAGGGCCGTTAAAGAACCGCAAGGGAGCCCTCACCGGGGGGTCAGGGCTTCCAGGGCAGCGTACCAGGGGGAAAACTGGAGCCTGCCCAAGGATGGGCCGGTTCCTCTTTTAATAAAGGTGCGCCAAAGGGGGAGGGGTCCATGCTTAATTTCCGGTGTAGCGCGTTGAGTGCTAGCGGTGGAATACGACTCAAGCAGTTATTAGCAGCTCTTATAGTGGGGGGCTACTCGTTCGGCTCCCTCGGGCAGACCACTTTGATGGTCCCGGCTGCTGAATCCTCCATTCAGATGAAAGCTCCGCCCAAGGGCCTCACTCTTTCCGTGACAGCAGGACTCGGTGCTAAAGACGTCAGTGATGAGCTGGTTCGCAATACGGGCGCTCGCTCTTTTGTACTTTTCGACGGCGGCCAAAAGTTTTCAGAATACTTTTCTGCCTACCTGAGCGCGGGAGCTTTTTTCGGAGAGAGCATCGCCTCGGATCTTTACGGCAGAGAGGGAGCCTCTTACTCCGCCGTGGGGGTTAATTACGCCTACGTTTCTATCAATCCGCTCCCAAGAGTGCGCCTGGATGCTGGAGTTCTGGCGCGAAACTTTTCAACCCTGCCAGCCACCTTTCGTACCGACGGGTTTCTGGGTGCGCAGGAAAGTTTCACTCTGGGGGATAAAAAGAGTAACTATCTTGAACTGAATGCTTCCCAAATCCTTCCTTCAAGCTCCACAGCTGAAAAGCGTGCAGGAGAGCACAGCAAGGTGCCCTTGTTAATGATGGCGGGCGGTGAGGCGGGGATAAGAGTGAGTGACACCATACTCATCAAACCCCAGGCGCAGTACTTCGCTTTTTACAACCTCACTTCCATAGCGGCCGATGCCAGTCGCAATTACAACTCAGTTATTGGCTGGGGCTCTGACAACGCCAGGTTCCGCTACCGATTTGAAGGTGTGCAAGGGGCTACCTCCATCGAAAATCAGTGGAGCCCAGACCTTAAAACATCTCTTCACCTCGGCTACATCCTCAATCGCAAAGCCGGCAAGGGCACCGGCGAGGGTTACTCTGCGGCTTTAAGCGCTGACTACCAGATGGGCGGGGTTAACCTCTCGCCTATGGTGGGCCTCTACTACAACGAGCGCAACGTTTTGCCGGCGGTGTATGCGGACGTGAGCAACAACCTTGGCAAAACCAACCGCCTGGCCACTTCTTATTACCTCAAAGTTTCAGTGCCCGAACAGAACTACAGCTTCTACGGACGGTACGTACAGACCGATCTTATCGAAGAAGAAAACTCTCTTTCAGACAGACGCATCATCACCGTGGGTATGGAGGCCAACTATGACATCTTCTAAGATCTTCACTCTACCTATGAGAGCTCTTCTCGGACTGGCCCTTATGGTTTCGCTCACAGCTTGTGAGGAAGGTGAGGAGGTCCAGGCTTCTGCAGAGGCCCAGAGGGACCGCTACGGTGTTCTAAATGCCACTTTCTTTGTAGATAAGATGAGTGCTTCGGCGATAGAAACCCTGGGTTACAACAGCTGGGGCTTTCCCAATCGCAAGAAGTTCAATTTTAGAGCCTGTTTTAAGGATCTTCAGTTGAGGGGAGCTTTGCAAAACTGGGATGTCGTCATCCAAGACGGTGCCTCCCAGAAGTTTGTCCAGACCGATTTTGGCGGCTGCGCTAACTGGAGCGAAATTTACGAATTTGA
>CAYRIE010000097.1:0-6344 GCA_964424215.1 uncultured Pseudobdellovibrionaceae bacterium | reverse complement strand
AAGCGATGAGCCTGGCCTACGACACGGACACCGTGATTCGCCAGTTCTATTACGGGCAAGCACTGAACGCCCAGGGGCCTATTCCGCCGGATATCGACGGTTACGACGCTAACTTTTCTAACCCTTATAAGAAGTTTAATTTGGAGCGCGCCAGAGCTCTTATGAAAGAGGCAGGCTTTGAGAACGGCGAAGGTCTTCCGACCCTGGATTTTGACACCCTCTCTAGCACCACCTCGCGCCAGATGGCCGAATCCTTCCAGCAGCAGATGCGGGAGCTGGGCATTAAGCTGAACATTCGAACCAACACCTGGCCCCAGTTTCAAGACCGTATCAAGCGCGGCCAAACTCAGCTTTACGGCATCGCCTGGAGCGCAGACTATCCCGACGCTCAGAACTTCCTACAGCTGTTTTACAGCAAAAACCACTCGCCAGGTCCTAACGGAAGCCTCTACAGCAATAAAGAGTTTGATCGGCTCTATGAAGCCTCACTCAAGCTGGCACCGGGAAGTGCGCGCACCAAGCTCTACCATCAGATGCGCGACATCGTGGTTGAGGATTCACCATGGATTTTTGCAACTCACCGGCTCGGCTACAACCTGAAGCACTCATGGCTTAAAAACTATAAGCCCAACTCCATTATGAGTGAGCCTTACCAGTATTTGAGGATCGACCGTGAAGAGAAAGCTGAGCGCAAGGCTTCTTTTTAAATCCTACTTAGTTGGGGGGGTGAGTTATTTTTAGGTACTCCGTGAAGAGAATTCTTCAAATGGTCCCCATCCTTCTGGGTGTGACTCTGATCACCTTTTTGCTGTTCAATGTGGTGATCGACGATCCGGCGCTGCAGTTCGCTGGAAAAAACACCACCCCTGAGCGCCTGGAGAGCATTCGCAAAGAGTTGGGCACAGATCAGCCCCTTCACGTTCAGTATCTGACGAGCCTTAAGAACATCGTCACCTGGGACTTTGGCAGATCCTGGAGTTCACGGCAGACTGTAACTGAGATCATCTCCCAAGGCCTGGGGCCCTCGATATCACTTATGCTGCCGGGCTTTCTGATGACTGTGCTGATCGCCATTGCACTGGCGCTAGGTACGGCCTTTGTCAGGGGAAAACCCATGGACAAGTGGGCCACCGTTTTGGCCCTTGGAATGATGAGCACCAGCACACTGGTTTACATCTTATTTTTTCAACACATCTTCTCTTACCAGCTGGGCTGGTTTCCCATCACGGGCTGGGACTCCTCTTGGGTGGGCCGGTGGGAGTATCTTTATCTACCCTGGTTGATCATAGTGATCTCATCGATCGGCTCCAGCTTTCTGATCTTTCGGACGGCAGTTTTGGATGAATTCTACCAGGACTACGTGCGCACAGCGCGCGCCAAGGGAGTGGCCGAGCGCAAGGTTCTTTTTAAACACGTACTTAAAAACGCCATGATTCCCATCATCACGCTTGTGGTGCTGCAGATGCCGTTTTTGCTCACGGGTAGCCTACTGCTGGAGGCCTTTTTTGGAATTCCGGGGCTCGGGGGCACTTTGGTGCAGGCCATTTTCAATTCCGATTTCCCAGTGATCCGGGCCATGGTGGTCGTCGGCTCTTTGCTCTACATGGGATTTAGCTTATTGAGCGATCTTCTTTATGCCGTGGTCAATCCACGCATCAGGTTGGGTTAAACTATGTCTGCTGTCGTACCGGCTCTTGACGCCCCTTCAGAGGTCGCCGCCTCGACCACATCCAACTCGCTTTGGAAGGACGCCTTCCGGCGCCTCAAGTCCAACAAAGTCGCTATGTTTTCACTGGCGACGATCCTGGTTTACATCCTGACTGCGGTGCTCACCTCCCTTGGCCTCGTTGGGCAAGGGTATGATGTTTATGACAGCACCAAGGCCTATTTGGGCCCGAGCCTCGAGCACTGGGCTGGCACGGACTTTTTTGGTCGAGACGTGTGGGGCCGAACGCTCCACGCCACAAAAACCGCTCTTACCGTGGGGCTTTTCTCCTCGAGCATTGCTCTTTTCATCGGTGTAACCCTCGGGGCTCTGGCTGGCTACTTTGGCGGGATCATCGATGACATCGTCATTTGGCTCTACACCACCTTAGACTCTATTCCCTACATTCTCCTAATGGCCGCCTTCCAGATTGCTCTTGGACAGGGGCTCTCTAACCTTTTCATCGCACTAGGGCTCACCACTTGGGTGACGCTATGCCGGCTGATTCGGGCTGAATTTTTAAAGCAAAAAGAAAAGGAGTACGTGGAGGCTGCAAGATCTTTGGGAGCTGGGCACATGCGCCGGATCTTTCTTCACATTCTCCCCAACGTTATGCACCTTGGACTGATTCAGTTTGGACTTATTTTCGTTACCGCCATCAAAGCTGAGGTAGTACTGAGCTTTCTGGGTCTAGGAGTTGAGGTGGGAACTCCCTCTTGGGGCATTATGATCACCGACTCCAAGCAAGAGATCACCCAAGGACACTGGCAAAATCTGACGGCCGCCACGCTATTTATGTTCGGATTGATTCTGGCCGTGAACCTGTTTAATGATGCTTTAAGAGACTCCTTAGACCCAAAGCTGAAGAATAAATAAAAGGACGACCGTTATGAGTGACACGCTGATTGAAGTTCGCGACCTGAATATTGAGTTCCAAACTGACGAAGGGGTCGTCCGCGCCGTCAAAAATGCCTCGTTTCAAATCGAAAAAGGTAAAACCATGGGGCTTGTGGGTGAGTCCGGTTCGGGAAAAAGCGTTACCAGCTTAGCGATGATGCGCCTGATCCCCTCACCCCCAGGTAAAATCGCCAGCGGACAGATTCTTTTTGAGGGTAAGGACCTACTGACTCTGTCTGAGTCTCGAATGCGCAAAATTCGCGGCAACAAGATTTCCATGATCTTTCAGGAGCCCATGACGAGCCTCAACCCTGTTTTCACAGTGGGTAACCAGATCACCGAAACATTGAGACTCCACCAAAACCTCAATCCAAAAATGGCTTACGAAAAGGCTCTCGACCTACTGGACAAGGTGGGAATTCCCAACCCGAAAGAGCGCATCAAAAGCTACCCCCACGAAATGTCCGGTGGGCAGCGCCAGCGCGTGATGATCGCTATGGCCATTGCCTGTGAGCCGGACCTTCTGATCGCAGATGAGCCCACCACGGCACTTGATGTGACCATTCAAAAGCAAATTCTGGAGCTTCTAGCCGATCTTCAGAGTCAGTACAAAATGTCGATGCTGTTTATCACCCACGACTTGGCCCTGATCGGGGACATCGCAGATGACGTCATCGTAATGTACAAAGGCGACATCGTAGAACGAGATCAAACCTACAACATCTTTCAAAACGCCAGTCACCCCTACACTAAAGGTCTTTTAGCCTGCCGTCCGCCCCTGACGGGCGCCCCCAAAAGGCTTCCTATGGTCAGTGACTTTATGACACCCGAAGGTGAGGAGAAGGCTTTTGACGTTCAGGTCCTGGGCGAGAAAACCCCCAGGCCCCTAACAGGAAATGAAACTCCGCTTCTACAGATCAAAAATGTGAAAAAGCACTTTCCCATTCGCGGCGGCATCTTTGGCGGCGTAAAAGAATGGGTTAAGGCCGTCGATGACGTGACCTTTAACGTGTACAAGGGCCGAACCTTGGGTCTTGTGGGTGAGTCGGGCTGCGGAAAGACCACTTTAGGACGCACCATCCTTCGGCTGATTGAGCCAACTGATGGCCAAATCATCTATGACGGCATCGATGTAACGGCCCTGGATAAGGATGGGCTGCGAGAGATCCGCAAACGCATGCAGATCATCTTTCAGGACCCCTATGCCTCCCTCAACCCCCGTATGACCGTGGGAACTTCCCTGATAGAGCCCATGGTGATTCACGGAATCGGTGCGAATAAAAAAGAGCGGCTGGAGATTGCAGCTGATCTTATGAAAAAGGTGGACCTTGAGCCCTCCTTCATCAACCGTTATCCCCACGAGTTTTCAGGCGGGCAGCGGCAACGGATCTCCATAGCGCGAGCTCTTGCGGTCAATCCTGAATTTATCATCTGCGATGAATCCGTCTCGGCCCTTGACGTGTCGGTGCAGGCGCAAGTGCTCAACCTCCTGCTCGATCTTCAAGATGAGTTGGGCCTGACCTATATCTTTATTTCTCACGATTTGGCGGTGGTGCGCTTTATTTCCGATGAGCTGGCCGTAATGAACGGCGGCAAGGTGGTGGAACTCAAAGATGCTCAGACCATCTATGATAACCCGGAAATGGATTACACCAAGCGCCTGCTCGCTGCGATCCCCAAGGGCATTCCCAAGGACTTGACCGCCTTCTAAAGCGGCGGCCCCAAAGTGCCCTAGAGGGGCTTCTACTTGAAAATTCTATCCTGAAGCCCGCTGGGCTCCGGAAGGACCAGCTCCACTCTTCTCGATGGGGCTGATCTCTGCCAGATTAAATAAAAGGTGATTTCGCCACCATTTGAGCAAAGTTTGCAGGGTGGATTCTACACTTTTCGCCGTGCCAAGGTGTCTTGCGGGAGATGGCCTTCGCCTTGCTCTTATTGGCCTTAGCTGAGTCCGCTAAAGGACTCGCTAAGGAGATGAGTCGTGATTTTGGAATTTTGGGGTCCCCTTAAAGTGGCCGCGGTGGTGATTCTTGTCCTAGCAGCTCTGCTAGCAGCGCCTCAAAAGGCCGCCGCTCAGCACTCAAACTACCCCGTGGTCGGCAGCATCGCCGATGACTTGATTGCCCTTGGGGACCTTCAGTTTGGCCCCACACCGTTCATCTTCCAGAAGGAAGCCACCTACACAACTAAAGTTAGGCATCAGCGGGTGCAGCTTGAGGGCGGAGAGCTGTTTTGCTCTCAGTTCCCTCAGCATGTGCAGCGCACCAACTTATTTGGTATTCGTGTGAGCCAATACTACGATCAATTCAGCTCGACCCTTTGCCATATAGTAAGCGAAACCTCAGCAGAAGATGATCCGCTAGATGCGTCGGACCGCGCGCCAGCTCAGGTTCTTCAGTTCCCCGTAGATGAATCCGCTGAAGACTGGCTCCAAGGGAGCCAGCTCGTTACCGAGCGCAGCTACTGCCTTGGCAGTTATGACTCACGCGAGTTCACCACTCCACCTACTGAGGGCACTTGGATCCGGCAGGGAGAGACCACCACTTACAGTCCCGACATGTTTGTGGGTTTCACGGTGTTGAAAGATCAAGAGCGAGGCCTTGTACTGGCTCTGTCTGATGTCTTAGAGCGGGAGCAGGCCCGCGAGGTAGGCTGCTCTGCTCACTCCAAAATTCTTGTGAAGCTCAGCGTGATGGATGGGGAACTTTAGAAGTTAGTTAGACCTTCTTAAGTTCCAGTAAGGTGGACACTGTCTTTTTGATTTTTTCGATATCAAAGGGCTTTTTGATGTAATCGTCGGCACCGACGTCAAAACCCCGTTTCACATCCAGCTCGCTCGTTTTACCTGAAACAAAGATCAGCGGAATCAGGCTAAGGTCTTCGTGCTCCTTAAGGAGCTTGGCTAATTCAAAGCCATTAATCCAAGGAAGACCGATGTCCAAGATGATCAAATCAATCGGGGTGTCATCGAGCACATCGGAAAGCTGGGTGCCATCAGATGCTGTTCGAACCCGGTAGCCATCCGACTCGAAAATTCTCTTAAGAGCCGCACGCATGGTCTCATCATCTTCGATCACCAGAAGAGTTTTCGCCTCTTTGCGATGCTTTAGGTCCCGGTACTCCGACAGGTCCACCACGCCAGCACCGGCGATTTTTTCTTTGGTCATCTTGGCGATCTTTTGGACCAAATCTTTCGTATCCAAATGTCGCTTCTTTGCCATGATCCCCCCCATCTTGTCAGATGGATTGTGCTTCAAGCCACCTTTCGGCATCCAGCGCCGCTCGGCACCCGGTGCCTGCCGCTGTGATCGCTTGCCTATAGACATTATCGGCTACATCGCCGGCAGCGAAAACCCCTTCCAGAGAAGTCTTGGTGCTTGAGCCGTAGGTTCTAAGATAACCCACATCGTCGGTTTCTAAATAGTCCTTAAAAAGATCTGTGTTGGGCTTATGACCAATGGCCAGGAAGAAACCATCCACTTTCAGAAGAGAGCTCTCACCTGTCTCCACATTTTTTATTTTGAGAGACTCCACAAGGTTTTCGCCCACGACATCTTCAACCACCGTGTGCCACAGCACCTCGACTTTGGGGTTGTTCAGCACTCTGTCGACCATGATCTTGGAGGCACGAAACTCACCTCGGCGGTGAAGGATATAAACCTTGGAGGCAAACCGAGTCAGAAAGCCGGCCTCTTCCATAGCAGAATCTCCGCCGCCCACCACAGCCACTTCAACGTTGCGG
>CAYRIE010000096.1:2007-6361 GCA_964424215.1 uncultured Pseudobdellovibrionaceae bacterium | reverse complement strand
CCTTACCGCCCACGGACTCTAAGATGGCCTGTCCTGCGGCGGTGTCCCACTCTCTTGTTACGCCAAAGCGGGGATAAAAATGCGCCCTCCCCTCTGCCAGATGGGCCAGCTTAAGCACGGATCCTCTTTTCTCATGGGCCCCAACGCCCAAAAGAGAAAACAGCGCTTTGAGCCGCTCGGAAGGCTCCCCTGAGGTGAGCGCTCGCCGCTCCGATAAAGGAGAGGCCGCCGGCGGCGGCCTGAGCGGCTCCCCGTTGAGCGTGAGCCCCTTACCGGGAATGGCCATAAAGGCTTGATCCCAAGCGGGAGCTGAAAGAGCACCAGCCACCGGGTAGCCCTCCCAAATCAGCCCCACGCACAAAGAGAAATCGCGGCTTCCGCGAATAAAGTGCCAGGTGCCGTCTAAAGGGTCCACGCACCAGAAGGTTTTTAGGCCCTCTTGACCGGCCCAGTCCCCTTCCTCGCTGACCACGGGGACTTCAAGAAGACCTGGCAGCTCCCCACTGAAAAGCTCGTGAAGTTCCAGATCCAGAGTGGTTACCGGCGTACCGTCGGCCTTGGTGGTGGGCTTCCAGGAGCCCGTCTGATGGGTTTTCAGAGCCAGCTTGGCAGCACGGGCCATTAACTGCTCTAATTTAGCGCTGGAAATCTCAGGAGCTGGCAAATGGATCCCTCCGGGGCGAGTTTAGGGGCATACAAGCCCTTGAAATTCCTCTGGTCAAGCCCCCATTCCTATGCTAACCCTTCTTGTTTCAGAATCAGCGGAATAAAGGACTTTTGCAATGGCGAAGAAAAAGGGCAAAGTTAGAATCATCACTCTGGAGTGCACTGAAGCTCGCAAAGAAGGGCGGCCTCCTTCCCGCTATACCACTAAAAAGAACTTCCAGAACCACCCTGAGCGTCTGGAAAAGAAGAAGTACAATCCCTTCTTGCAGCGCCACACGATTCATCGCGAAATCAAATAGCTCGATTTGAACCTCTTCTCTGTTCTCGGTAATTCACAAAAACTTGACGGCGGCTCGATGTTTGGAAACTGCCCCAGAGCCGTCTGGGAAAAATGGATCGCTCCAGATGATCTGGGGCGCATACCGCTGGCCTGCCGCTGTCTTCTGGTTCAACATCAAGGTCAAACTCTTCTGCTAGAAACGGGCATCGGTAATTTCTTCGAGCCCAAGCTTGCTGAGCGCTACGGCGTGCAAGATCCTGATCGCTCCCTTCTTATGGAAAACCTTACGAGCCTGGGCTTTAAGGAAGAAGATATCGATTATGTGATCTTATCTCATCTGCACTTTGATCACGCTGGCGGCCTGCTGACTCCTTGGGGTGAGACGCCCGCGCTAAGATTTCCCAAAGCCACCTATGTGGTGGGAAAGACCGCCTGGCAAAGAGCCAGCGAGCCCCACTTTAGAGACCGGGCCTCCTTTATTCCTGAACTGACAGGGCTCCTTAAAGAAAGTGGGCGGCTGCAAATTCTGGAGCAGCCCGATAGCGAGACTCTTTTAAACGGCGCCATCTCCTTTTTTGAATCCCAGGGCCATACTCCGGGCCAAATGCACACCGTGCTCCACGGTGATAACGGGCGCAAGCTCGTTTATGCTGGCGACCTGATCCCGGGAGCGGCCTGGGTGCATCTGCCCATCACCATGGGCTACGACCGCTATCCTGAGCTTTTGATCGATGAAAAGCGCAAGCTTTATGAAAGCCTCGGTGATCGTGATCTTATCTACTTTACTCACGATAGCGAGACGGCCTGTGCGCAAATAAAGGAGCAAAAGGGCAAATACTCACCCCAAGAGCCCTTATCCGAGCTGAAAAACTTCGCTCTTGCCTAGATCTGGGCTGGGCCTTGGGCCCGCCTTCCCTCAAAAACTCAGGTTCAGCAGCCGATAGGTAAGGAAACTCAGCGGAGAGCTTTACTTTGTTTGGAAAACTGCGCCTTTCATTATGCTTACTCATTCTGGTCACCGGCTCCGAGAGCTTCGGCCAAGCCTGGACTCCCCTTCCTTTGCCACTGAGCATGCGAGGGGCCACCTTCACCACCACTGTGGAGCTGAGCGCTCGGTGCGCCTCCGTTGCGGTGAGCTCCCAAGGCGCCAAAAGCTGCGCCGACCCCTTCAGCACTCCAAGCTTTGCGCAAAATCAGGAAATTATTCAAACTCTTCGCCCCGGCCAAACTCTTCAGGCGCTTGAGGTTCATTACGATCCGGACGGCTATGCTGTCAGAGTGGATGACGGCGGTGGAAACAGCTTCTGGGTGTTTGAACCCCACGCAGGGGAGAGCTATTTAAGCTATGACGGTCAGCCGCTCAGAGACTCCCTTCACTCGATCTACAGCCTTCACCTTGCCGGCGATGTGGCTCAGGCACTGGGGGGGCATGAACAGTGCCTCTACGATCCTGCTGTGATGAATGCACCTATCCCAGAGCCCGAATCCCAAGCGCCTGTGCAAATTCCTGATTTTGATGAGCAGGCCGGAGCCTCTGGTAACAAGTTTCATCCGAACTGCCAGGGTTTTATTGGCCCCAACGGCCAGTATGGAGAGTGGGGACAGTTGCTCGCCGATCAAATCGAAGATCAGCCCCACCTGAGCATTTTTCTATCGGACCGCGTGGCTCAGGTTCAGAACATGGAAGTGTTTTGCCCGAATTTTACGAACCTGACTAAAGAACAAAAAACTAGATTCTGGGTTTGGACCTTTATGTCCATTGCTCATGTAGAAAGCACCTGCCGGGCCGGAGTGGCTGCAGCGGCCCCTTCTGGGGAGGGCTACTATGCTCAAGGACTATTGCAAATGGAAAATCTGGGCGAATCCCTTGATGGCATGCGCAGCACCTGGGCTGGAAACCCCAATCCCACCTCAGCTTGCCAGTCCTCCAATATAAGGGCCAACACCGAGGACAACCTTCGCTGCGGCCTGGACGCGCTCAGCAACACTCTGCAGGGCTTTCACACTTGTGCTAAACAGGAAGCTCCGGGAAAACCACCGGTGGTGGCTGAAACCTGTCGCCCCAACATCCTGAACAACAAGTGGGAAAAGTTCAGGTGCCTCCCCGGACAGTGCGGACACGATGCCATTAGTAACCGGCTTATGACCTTTGAAGCTTGCGGAGCCACTCGATGAAAAAGTTAAACCATGCCCTTCTCATGTCTGTTTCTCTGATCCTGATGGCTTTTACGGCCCAGGCGCAGAGCCCCCGCCCCTCCCAGCAAGCACCGTCGGATTTGCACCCCTTCTACACGCAGATGCATTTTGTGGGCGGCACTTTTCAGGACCCTAAAAACGCCGCCTGTGAGCGCGGCTTTATAGGCTGGGTGACGAGCGAAGACGGAGTGCCGGAGCTGGTCTACATTCAAGATGTCTTTCGGAAAATACAGCTTCACTGCACTCAAGAAGACTTTAAAAAAGGCGGCGTCAGCTGCTTGAGCAAAAACAAAATCACCTACAGTCATCAGGCCGGCGGCAAAACCTACCGCTCCGTTCTCACCCTAGCTCGCCCCAATGTTCTTAAGCCCGTCTTCAGACTGGAGCGTTTGGTCGATGGTGAGCAGTCCCTGCTTTGCAATTACCATAAAATCCTCTAGAACTCTGAAGCATGAATTTGCCTGAGGATTTTTCACCTCCCCCGCCCTCTGTCTTTGCTGGACACGCGTTTCATCCCGTTATGGCACTCCCTGAGGAGTACGACGTCTATGACTTCACCCAGTCCTATGACCCCAACCGCGAGCGCAGAGACTATGGCATCGGCAGGTACAATGAGCACCGCCCGAGCATGTACCAGCACGGACTGTTCACCGAGGACCAGCGGACAGTTCACATGGGAATTGATATCGGAGCTCCTCAGGAAACTGAGGTGCGGGCCTTTTATCCAGGCATAATAATTGAGCAAAAGGTCCATGCGGCCAAGGGTGATTATGGCCCCACTCTGATAACGGCTCATCAGCTCGGGAAGGAACACACTCTTTACGCCCTCTGGGGCCATCTGTCCCAAAGAAGTCTTACGCTCAGAAAGCCGGGAGATAAGTTTGAGGCGGGCCAGGTGCTGGGCTGGATAGGATCCTCAGAAGAAAACGGCGGGTGGAATCCGCACCTTCACTTTCAGCTCAGCTGGCTTAAGCCCGAGGGTGCCGATCTGCCGGGGGTGGTCTCTTTAAAAAGCCGCGAGGCTGCCCTTAAAGTGTTTCCCGATCCCAGGCTCGTCTTAGGCCCGCTTTACTGAAAAAAAAGCCAGCATCCCAAACGGAATGCTGGCACTTCTGATCTTTTCTTTAAAAGGGACTTAGCGCTGAGCCAGCGGTGCGACTTTGCGCTCGCCCTGCCCGTTGTACTCGCTCAAGGGGCGAATCAGCCGGTTGT
>CAYRIE010000096.1:0-1907 GCA_964424215.1 uncultured Pseudobdellovibrionaceae bacterium | reverse complement strand
ACTTTGCGCTCGCCCTGCCCGTTGTACTCGCTCAAGGGGCGAATCAGCCGGTTGTTGTTAGCTTGCTCCATAATGTGAGCACTCCAGCCTGTTACGCGCGCCATGACGAAAATAGGTGTGAAAAAATCAATTTCAAAACCCATCATGTAATAGGCAGGGCCAGCTGGGAAATCCAAGTTGGGGTGAATGTTCTTTTCAGCCACCATCACATCTTCTAGAGCGTCGTACATCTGCATCCACTTTTGCCCGCCCGTAGCTTCCGCAACTTTTTGAGCGTACTTTTTCATGGTCGGAACGCGTGAGTCGCCCTTTTTGTACACCCTGTGTCCAAAGCCCATGATCTTGCGCTTTTCCTTAAGGGCGGTAAGCATCCAGTCCTTAGCTTTTGCTGGGTCGTCCACTTCAATCATCATATGCATGACCTGCTCATTGGCACCGCCGTGAAGCGGCCCTTTAAGTGCGCCAATGCCGGCAACGATGGCTGAGTAGAGATCGGACATGGTGGAAGTCACTACGCGAGAGGTGAACGTGGAGGCGTTGAAACTGTGCTCAGCGTACAATATTAGGGATACGTCAAACGCCTTCACCACCTGCTCTGAGGGCACCTCGCCAAAGCACATATGAAAGAAGTTTTCAGCAAGGCTCAGATCTTTTCTAGGCGGAATAAACTCCAGACCTTTTTTGAAACGGAAGTCCGCAGCGATGCAGGTTGGAATTTTAGCCAGCAGGTCTAAAGCCCTTGGCATTTTTTCGCCGGGGTTGTGGTCCCAGTGATCAGGCGCCATACAGCCGATAAAGCTGACGGCTGTGCGGATGGAATCCATCGGGTGGCTCGTCTTTGGGATGCGCTTGATCACATCCAGAAGGTCAGGGCCAATCTCACGCAGGGACCTTTCGGTCTGCTCAAACTTCTCCAGTTGAGCTCCATTGGGCAGCTCCCCTTCAAGCAGCAGATAGGCCACCTCTTCAAAGCGGCAGTTCTCGGCCAGATCCTGCACAGGATAGCCGCGGTAGACGAGCGAGTTGATCTCAGGCATCACCTTGGAAACTGTGGTGGAGTCGACGACGACTCCTTCGAGTCCTTTTTTGACATTGACGGATTCCGACATAGCTTAGCCCCTTGTTAAACTTTGAAGTTAAAAATGTTTTGATCGAATTTGTTGTAATCTTCGTAGCGAAGGATCTCATAAAGACGCTGGCGGGTCTGCATCTTCTCTACGGATGAGATCTGCGAGCCCTCTTTATAGATAGCCGTCAGACCCTCTTCCACGGCCTTCATCGCAAGACGCAGCGTCGTCACCGGATAGATCACCAAGTTGTAACCCAGCTCGGTGAGCTCCTGAGTTGTTAGCAGCTTGGACTTACCGAACTCAGTCATGTTGGCTAAGAGGGGGACTTTGACCGCCTTACGGAAGGCTTCAAACTCAGATTCGTTTTGAAGGGCCTCAGGAAAGATCATATCAGCGCCAGCATCCTGGTAAGCCTTGGCTCGGTCGATCGCCGCATCTAGCCCCTCGACTCCGCGAGCGTCGGTCCGGGCGATCACCACAAAGTTGGGATCTGCTTTGGCATCCACCGCAGCCTTGATTTTTTGGACCATGGCTGATGGCTCTACCAGAGTTTTGTTATCTAAATGGCCGCACCTTTTCGGGTTCACCTGATCTTCGATATGAGCACCGCAAAGACCGGCCTCGGTTAACTCCTGCACAGTTCTTGCCACACTCATGGACTCGCCAAAGCCTGTGTCCATATCGATGATAGCGGGAAGCTGCGTGGCCCGTGCAATTTGCCTTCCTCTACCGGCTACTTCCGTAAGAGTGGTAAGCCCAATATCGGGCAGGCCCAAATCGTTTGAGAGAACGGCTCCTGAAACATAAACCCCCTCAAAGCCAATCTGCTCAACTAGC